>JBFHES010000198.1:0-8632 GCA_041584015.1 Bacteroidales bacterium | reverse complement strand
GGACAAAAGATATTGTGCTCTTACTTGCCATGGGTTCATCTGATGAAAACGATTCACAACCAGTAATTGATTTATTTAGCTTCCTGAAGAAGATATTAGGAAAAAATATTAAGCTGCACATTATTTCAGGAACACGCTTAGCTGTGAGCAATCATATCGTTAAAACTGAAGAGGAGCTTAAAGGCCTTTACGGGAAGCTAGGCTTGCCAGAACATTTGGCTGCAATTGACGCTAAACGTAACGAAACTTTATTGCAGAGTTGTAACGAACTAGGTCGGGAATTAACAAATTAATAAGCTGTTAAGGGATTGTTAAGTTTCGTAAGACATTGAACATTTCGTGATGTTTAATTCTTTGGTGTTGAGCGATCATCAATAAAATTAACATCATGAAAAACACCTTACTTATTCTAAGCTTTGTGCTCATTAGCCCACTAAACACACTTGGTCAAATTCTGCAGGTGCCTGCCGATTATTCCACCATACAAAATGCAATTGATGCTGCAGATGCTAACGATACTATCATCGTATCCAGCGGAACTTATTTTGAAAATTTATACATCTCGAAGCCATTAACACTGAGTTCCGAATATCTCATTACAAATGACACCTTAAATATTACCAATACCATTATTGATGGTGATACGTCCGGATCAGTTATTATTGTTAAAAATATTCCATCTGGGAATGTGAACCTTATCGGGCTAAGCATAACCAACGGAAATGGGACCTATACCGATTCATCAATTTTCGGACAAAGTTTTCTTTTTGGTGGTGGCTTGTTAATTGATAGCGTAAATGCCATTAAAATGGATCACTTATTTATTCATGATAATATTATTACCAGCTTGCATAATAGCGCGGGGGGCATTTATAGCAGGCATAGTGGTATTGAACTCTTAAACTCAAAAGTTCAGAATAATCAGGTTAGTGGTGGTTCCTTTTTAGGTGAAGGTGCCGGAGTGTTTTTGCTTGAATCGGATGCAGTAATTGATAACTGTCTTATCTCCGGAAACGTTAGCTCAGTAGCCTATGGTGAAGGTGGCGGGATCTATTTAAGAGATTCTGAATTATTGTTGACAAATTCAACCATCAGGAATAACGAAAGCATTGATGGAGGTGGAATGCTTTCAAGAAACTCTAATGTGATAATTGAATCTTGCAATATAGAAAACAACCTTGCTCATTTGATTGGAGGCTTAGGGATTATGAATACAATTGGAAGTTCATATAATTTTAGCTTAAACAATAGTAAGCTAAATAATAATGTAGCAAGCAACACTTTTGGAACCTTGCATTTATATTATGCCAGTATTACAATTACAAATTCTGAGATTAATGACAATAAAGGTGGGTATGCTGGTGGTGCCATTTATTCGAATAATTCAGACTTTTACATTTACGATTCAGAGATCAACCGAAATGAATCATCATCCGGAATAGGTGGAGATGGCGCAGCCATGCATCTATATAGGTGTAATGTATACCTAAACAATGTTATGGTGGATTCAAATTTTTGTGGCCCCTTTAGTTCGCAGAACTATGGTGGTGCCATGCATATTAGTCATGGAACTTTTCATGCCGACTCGTCCATTTTTTCTAATAACCTTGCCACACATGGAGGTGCGTTCTATTTAAACAATGCAGACGTAAAATTAAATCATTGTTTGATAAATGGTAATAGCTCAGATTTTGGTGGTGCCATCAGATCGTATGGAAGCCAAATTAACATTTTATCATCCACGGTTGCTAAAAACTCGGCAATGCAGGGTGGAGCTTTTCTGTTGCAACACGATACCTTATTATTTGTCAACAGCATACTAAATAACAATCCGGTTATTGAAATTCAATTTCTGATTGATCAGGATGGCAAGACACTTGTTGATTTAGCCTATTCAAATATTCCAACAAATGGCTCTACGTTTCAGGATGTGAATAACGCAGAAATTACCTGGCATGATGGCAATGTGTTTACCGATCCGCTTTTTATTGATGCGACTAATGATAACTTTCATTTAAATGATTCATCAACGCTGATTGATGCAGGGACGCATTTCTTTGTTTTAAATGATGATACCATCGTGAATATACCATCAGATAATTACAATGGTGCTGCACCAGATATTGGAGCCTTTGAGACTCCTGTTAATTCTCTGTCTGCCCAAATGGAGCAAGCAATGAAAAGTTTTAGGATGGGCCCAAATCCGTTTAGCTCTTCGCTAAGTGTTGCACTAGAAGGGCACGCATGCACAAGTTATGAGTTATTCGACATGAAAGGAAGAGTTATACGAACAAAGCGGTTGCAGGAGCCTGTGGAGCGATTTGAAATAAACACTACTGATTTAAAACCGGGTACCTATTATTTAAGAGTCACAGGCAAAAAAGGAGCAATGACGCGCCAGGTAATAAAAGTGCAATAAAATTTATACAAGCATAATTGGCTTCATAGAAATAGAAAGGCTCGATTGTCAACATACAATCGAGCCATTTTATTGAAGCCTAGTGAAGGCTATTTTTTAGTTTCTTGTGTTTTGAATTTTGTTTCCTTCGGTTGGTTTTCAGGTAAATCCTTTGTGTCAACCAAATGTAAACCATTGTCAGAGATTGTTATTCTTCTTGCTTTATAAAGAGATCCAACAGCACTCTTGAAGGCTTTCTTACTCATACCTAACATTTCAGTTATCAGCACAGGGTCACTTTTATCATTCAAATCAAGAAAGCCATCGTTACGCTCTAATCGCTTTAATATTTTAACAGCATTCGGTTCAATATTTAAATAAGCATCCTTTTGTAATCTTACGTCTATCTTGTTATCCGGTCGAATGAATTTGATATAGCCTTTAAGTTCTTCGCCCAATTTAATATCCTGATGAATGTCACTTGTGAAAACAAGTCCAAGATGTGTTTCATTAATAATAACCTTAACACCCAAATCTGATTTGGTCCAGGCAATAAGATCTACTTCTTCGCCAACACCAACAGTTACAGGTTCGGTAACCAAATATTTGGTAAGTTTTGTTGAACCAACCAGCCGCTGAGTGGCTTCATCCAATTTGAGATATACTAAATAGGAGCGACCTTCTTCAATTTCCTTATTTTGCTCGCTAAACGGTATCATTAAATCTTTCATCAAGCCCCAGTCCATAAAGGCACCATGCTTTGAAACGCTTTTGGCGCGGAGTACCGCAAAGTTATAAAGTTCAATGTACGGCTTTTCTGTAGTAGCTATGGGGCGATCCTCTGAGTCGTTATACACGAAAACTTCAATTTCGTCGTCAACGCGCAAACCATCCGGCACGTACCTGCCCGGAAGCAATATACGTTCGCCATCTTCGCAATAAAGATAAATTCCATGGCGCTCAAACTTTTCTACCTTTAAGGTATTGTATTTTCCGATCTCAATCATAACTCTGTTTTCAAGTCAGCAAAGATAAGGAAATTAGTCGGCAGTCGTAAGAAGATAATAATTGGGATTCCCCAATCATAAAACTTTCCTTTGAACTTTAAACCTTTAACTTTTTATAGTAACGGATCATCCAACAATTGCTTTGACCCTCGGTAAAAGGTGTATGCACTGGCTGCCATGAACATGTGGCTGATGTCGAAATAATTAAACCATTGATCAATGCTCCATTGATTCAGATAAACCAATGCACCAATAGCAGCAAAGCCAACGGCTCCTAAAAATATCTTGCTCGACAAGGTTCTACGTTTGTAATAAACATAAATATTTAAACTGGACACCACGAATAGTAAACCATAAGCTGCATGCACCTGCACAAACCAAAAGTTTAGCGAAAAGAAAACAATAAAAATAAAAACAATCAATTCGATGATGTTAATCCACGCCAAGATCTTCCCTGTCCGAGGATGCACGATTGGTCGCGTGTATTCTATGGATGCCCTTTCTACTAAAGTAATGGAAAACATACTCACCAGCCAGCCAGGTAATTTCCATGGTGAGACCGCATAATCAAAAGGAAACCACAGGTCGAAGGCATATAAAAAACCATGACCAATTATGCCGCCCAAAGTTGTTGCAATTCCCATTGTCAGGAAATAATATCGCAGAAATCGATTAACGGAAGTTTGCTTGTCGAACCTGCCAAGTTTGTAATACGCGTAAAAACAAACTGCAGCTACAATCAAATCTGTAAGAACCGTCACGGGTTCATCAATTCTAAGTCCAAATGGAAATATGGAAGGTTGATGCATGTTTTGCTGAATTGAGTTCAGTCCTAAATTTAGTATAAACCAATTAATAATACAAGAAAGTTAAAATGCAAACAATCTTCTAAGGCAGGTAATTCTTTAGGAGTATATGTATTAATACACAAAAAACAAGGCTACGCCTCCAACGGTAACAATGGCTCCGACAATTTCCTTGAACGTTATTTTCTCTTTGTAAAAAAGAATAGCCAAAGGAATAATCAGCACCGGAACAATTGCCATTAACGTAGATCCAATACCAACGCTTGTGTGCTGCACCGAATAGAGTGATAAATAAACACCAAGAAATGGACCGCATACGCCGCCAATGAGTGTAAACCATAGGGCCTTTGTGTTTTTTAACGAGCCTGTAACTTTTGTCCATTTTTTTCCTAGGATAATGATGAGGATAAAACCGATCATTCCGGCAATCACACGAATGTGCGTTGAAGCAAAGGCATCGTATTCGCCCATGCCAAATTTGCTGAGCACCAAGCCGCCAGCTTGTCCAATGGCACCTCCAAGCGCAAATAGAATTCCTTTTAAAGGGTATGAGAATTTTAGATTGTTGCGTTTGCCATTTGATTTATCCTTATTGCGAGAGAGCACCACCAGAGAAATACCTGCAAGCGTTACAAACATTGCAAATATTGAAATCCAGCTCATGGTTTCGCTTAGTAGGAAATAGCTCATAAGCGCTGCGAATAATGGACTAATCGCCATGATTAACATAGATACTCTGGCTGAGATATAATTATAGGAAGTGAAGAGCCAATAGTCTCCCAATACAAATCCAACCAAACCCGAGATAGAAAGCCAGGTCCACGCATGGTCTGTTGCATCTGTTGGAATAAACTCACCACGAATAAAAATTGATAAAATTCCAAACAAAAAGAAAGCAATTACCATCCTGAAGATATTCACTGACAAAGAACCAATTTTGCGTGTTGCCTGCTGAAAAGCTAATGCACCGAACGACCAACATGTGGCTGTTCCCAAGGCTGCTATTTCTCCGATGTATTGCATGTTTATGGTCTAAGACCCGATCCTTTTATTACTTTTATTTGTTCGATTCGCAAATGCAAATAAAGTCAATTTCCTATGATAATTTTTCATAACGGGTCTTAGACCCTAAACTACTTCCTTTTCGTCCGTTTAGTTGGCAACTCATTCCACGGATCATCTGGCCATACATGCTTCGGGTAGCGACCTTTCATTTCCTTTTTTACCTCAAAATAAGTGGTATTCCAAAAACTCGCTAAATCAGATGTTGTTTGTACCGGTTTAAATCCCGGTGATAATAATTGCATGACAACAGCAATTTTACCATTGGCAAGTGTAGGCGTAGCTGGCATGCCAAAAACTTCCTGCAGACGAATTGATAATACCGGACTTTCACCATTGGCTTTATACTTCAGCTTGATCTTCGATCCGGTTGGAACTGTAAATTTTGCGGGAGCCAGCCTATCTAATTCTTGCTGTTGATCATAGGATAAGGTGTTTTGCAATATCTCCAGTAGATTTAACTTTTTCAAATCCTCCGTATGTCTTACTTTATTAAGATAAGGAGCCAGCCATAAGCTATTGGTTCTAAGTAAATGTGCCGTTGATACATTGGGCCAATTACCTTCCGGAAGCCAGCTTGCCAAACTTAATATGCGATGTTGCCATTGAATCACTTCATCATTAAAAGGAAGTAGCCATTCGCCTTCCTTTTCAATGGCTTTGCAAATAGCTTCAATAACACGGTCAGGATTTGGAGAGGAGAGTGGTTTCGACTGTAAAACAATGCTGCCAATTCTCAAATCCTTGGTCGCCATTAAGCCGCCATCTTTACTATCCCAGGTAATTACCTCGCGCTCCTTTACCAGAGGAGCCAAATCGGTTGGGTTTAATGCCGCCGCCATAAATATCTTACCGGTGCCTTGTCGTGCATCAACATGCGCTACGGCCAACCATGCCTCGTGTGCCAAATCATCTCGATGACCAGCCATTGCATATGTGCCGTTTGCCAACTGGAATTGGGCATTATTGCCAGGCCGTGCACTTGCAATGCGTTCCGGGTAGGCGTGTACAATCATCACAGCAGAGTCGTAGCCATCATCAAAGTCATTTTCTGGTTCAATATTGAATAACCTTCGATAGGAGGAGGCAACCTTCTCAATTCTGGATAATTTTCTGCTGGATAGTTTTTCGCGCCTGAATCTTCTTAAGGCTTCAACCCGCAAGTTAATATCAATACCAGCTTCACGCCCTAATGGATCACGTTCTTCCAGAATGGCTGCAAGATCAGTGGCTAAAGGTAATTGATCGTCTTGTGCAGCCATGATTAACATATGTGCAATACGCGGATGACACGGCAAGCTGTGAATCTCTTTTCCATGCGCGGTAATCTTATCAGCCTCAAGCGCATCTAGTTGATGTAAGAGTTTGCTGGCAGCTTCAACAGCTCCGGTGGGCGGTGGTGATAGCCAAGCCAGCGAATTGATGTCAGATATTCCCCATTGGGCCATGTCAAGCACCAATGAGGATAAATCGGATTCTTCTATTTCCGGAACGCGATGCTCGCGTAATCGTTCATGGCTGGCCTTGGTCCACATGCGATAACAAACACCACTACTTAACCTACCTGCACGTCCGGCGCGCTGATCAGCCGAATCTTGAGAAATCAGCACTGTCTCTAATCGTGATAGTGCCGATTTTCCATCGTACTTAGCTGTCCTTCCAAATCCGCAATCCACCACAATGCGAATGCCTTCAATAGTTAAGCTGGTTTCGGCAATTGATGTGGCTAGCACAACTTTTCGCTTCCCATTCCTGTCTGGCATGATGGCCGCCCATTGTTTACCTTGCGGTAACATTCCGAACAAGGGGTGAATAGCAAAACCACGCAAAGCTTTCCTGAGAATTTCCTCGCACCGCCTGATTTCAAATTCACCGGGTAGAAATACCAAAACATCACCTTCATTTTCTTCAACAGCCGAAATAACTGTCTTGGCGGTTAATTCTGGCAACATCATTTCATCTTGTGTACCCGTATATTTTATCTCAACAGGATATTGACGCCCTTTGCTAATAACCGATGGTGACTTTAGCAAGCTCGTGAGTTGCGGCATGTCTAAAGTGGCAGACATAATTACAATGCGCAAATCTGGTCGTAATACTTGCTGTGCTTCGCGACAGAGCGCCAATGCCACATCTGCATGAATACTACGCTCATGGAATTCGTCAAAGATAACCATGCCAACACCTTCGAGCGAATTATCGCTGTGTAACATTCTGGTGAGAATACCTTCGGTAAGCACTTCCAACCTGGTTTGATCAGAAACCTTATTATCGAAGCGAATACGATAGCCTATTGATTGACCTACCTTCTCGTCTAATAAGGAAGCCATGCGCTCGGCAATCGTTCTGGCAGCTAATCTGCGAGGCTCTAACATCAATATCTTCTGGCCGTTCAACCAGGGTTCATGCATTAAAGCCAGTGGGAGCAATGTGCTTTTTCCTGCACCGGTTGGTGCATTAACAATTAAGGTATTTCCTTGTAATAATTTTTCCTGAGCATCTGCAATTACCTCTGTTATGGGAAGGTCTATTTTATATGGATCGAATGTCAATGTGCTTGGTGTAATCTCATAAAGTGACTTTGAGTCATCATATGAGTGGTTTAAAATCAATGCCTGCAAAAGTAGGAAAATTTAATGGCAGGTTTACTCACCCCGTGACTTGAAGTCACGGGATGAATGAGCTAACACATTTTATCGTAGCTTTATCATTCATTTATCAATCATAATTTTTATGTCGAATAAACCCGATTCATTAGTTCTTATTTGGTCAACCAGTGAGCAAGACGTATTTCATAAGTTGATATATCCTTATGCTTTAAACTCAAAAGTAGAAGCATGGTGGAAGGAGGTTGAAATCATTATTTGGGGGCCATCTGCAAAAACGTGCATAGATGAACACATCAAGTTCGAATTGCAACATTTGAAAGAGGAAGGAGTAAAGCTATCTGCATGCAAATGGTGCAACGATCAATATGAAGTTTCTGCTCATCTCGAATCGTTGGGTGTTGATGTGAAATTTATGGGTAGGCCACTAACAGGCTACTTGAAGGATGGGAAAGAGGTACTGACTTTTTAGCTATCTATTTGAAAAACTCATTCGATGACTTTGAATCATCGTATGAGTGCTGCACTAGTGGAGCCTAACTCCTTGTTTAATTGTCAATTTATTTTCGGCAGCCTGTTTCTTTATGGTCTAAGTAATTACCTGATCGAGCATGTTTCCTTCAAGTATTATTTTGCTTTTCCTTAATCTACTTCTCGCGTTAAGCATTCAAAGTTTGAATTTCCTGATTAATAGTCAGTCGCTCTTGTTTCTTTTCGGCAATGTGAGCTTCCCTTTCTGCACAGCATTTTCAT
>JBFHES010000197.1:0-8762 GCA_041584015.1 Bacteroidales bacterium | reverse complement strand
ATGATTGGAGAGATCTATCTGGTTTACTTTATGTTGAAATTTGAAAATCAATTTGCATAGGATTAAAGATTCGTTTGCTCATCATGCAAGAACTGTTCCTAAAATTAACATTTCACTATTGCCACAAAAACCGAGGTATAATTCATTTAAAAAACACAAACATCTCTTCGAACCCCAAGATATTCCTGTCAAAACACAAGAAGTGCGATTAAAAACAAGATTCATTCACTTTTTATGTGGAATTTACACACGCAAAGACTCTTTTAAGCAACACTAGTATTAATTATTAAACCCGCGAACCATGAAACCAAAGAAAACACCCCAAGCAGACCTTGAAAGCAAGAGAAAGGTATTTCTTCAGCTAGGATTTGTAATAAGTTTAGCCATTTTACTAATGGCTTTCGAATGGTCATCCATAAAAAACCCAGCTATGATTTTAGCAAGTAATACCGAGGTATTACCCGATGATTGGAAGGAAGTCACCATTCAGGACAAGAGCGACCAGATTGAGCGACCAAAGCCTAAATTATTCCTCACAGAAATTATTCAAATTATAGACGATGGGTCGGAACTGGAGGATAACCTGGACATAGATACAGAGACAGATGAGAATGAAAAAGTATTGGCGCCTGAAGTGAACTACGAACCGGAACCTGAAGACAACTTTTACTACATTGTTTCAGACATGCCCGTATTCATGCCAAAAATAAACAAAACAGTAGCTGCCGGAGACCAGGCATTAGCAAACTACCTTGCTAATAATACAAGGTACCCAGCCGATGCCAGAGAAGCTGGTCTGCAAGGCAAGGTGTACGTCTCCTTTATTGTAAACAGTTCTGGTCGTGTGGAGCAGGTAAAACTGGCACGCAGCATACACCCTTCTCTTGATAACGAAGCCATCAGAGTTATTGAATCATTACCTCGCTTTAAACCCGGCAGACAGATGACTAAACTGGTGAATGTATCCTACACAGTGCCTATTAACTTTGTCCTAAACTAACAGCAATAAACAAGAAAGCCCGAAACAAATTGTTTCGGGCTTTTCCTTCTTATTATATAAAATCTATTTCTTCGCTTTTTTAACCATTGCTTCAAGCATCTCGGTAGTAACAGACTTAGGTCGTTCCAAAGGATAACCCAACGCTCTGTCCCAAATAATATTTGCTGTAATACCAATTGCTCTTCCGATACCAAACAATACAGTATAAAAATCATATTCGGTTACACCATAGTGCCACTGGATAATTCCTGATTGTGCATCAACGTTCGGCCACGGGTTTTTAGCTTTCCCTTGCTCAGCCAAAATTGGAGGAACAACCTTGTATAATAAATCAACGTATTTAAATAAGTCGTCATCCTTAAGATGCACCTTACTAAATTCGCGCTGAAGTGTGTAACGAGGATCCGTTTTACGAAGCACGGCGTGCCCAAATCCAGGAATCACCTGCCCTGAATTCAAAGTCTTCCATACAAACTGCTTCATCTCATCTTCCGTTGGAATTTCGCCACCCATGTTTTCTTTTAATGACTGTAGCCAACGTAAAACTTCTTGATTTGCCAAACCGTGAAGTGGTCCGGCCAAACCATTAATCATAGCAGAAATACTAAAATAAATATCCGATAAGGAACTGGCTACTAAATGCCCTGTATGTGCACTTACGTTACCACTTTCGTGATCACTATGAATAATAAAATGTAGTCGGGAAACATCATCATAAGGTTTCGCCTTACCCATCATGTGCGCGAAATTAGCACCAAAATCGAGGTTTGGATTTGATTGAATGCGCTTCTCTCCTTCTCTATATAACTTGTGATAAATATAAGCCGCAATTTCAGGAAGCTTAGCCAGAAGGTCTAAAGCATCCTCATAGGTTGGATCCCAATAATCAGTTTTTCTAATACCTGCATGGTACTTTTTATTAAACAGCGATTCTCTCTGAAGCGTCATGATAGCAGCGGAGAATATAGGCATCGGATGACTACAGCATGGAAATGCATCAATCACCTCATATACATAGCGAGGCAGGATTCTTCGTTTATTGAATTCCTGAATAACATCTTGTGTTTCTTCCTCGTTTGGCACATCACCAGTAACCAGAAGATAAAACAGGCCTTCGACATATGGCATTTCAGAGCCAGCTGGCTTTGGTAGCTTGTCGAACACTTCCTTTAAGGTATAACCTCTATATCGGATTCCTTCGTTAGGATCCAGATACGAAATATCGGTTACAAGGCTCTTGATTCCCCGCATTCCACCAAGTGCCTGAGCAATGGTAACCTTATCGATTACAACATCGCCATGCTCCTTCATTAGGGCTTCTGTGCGCGGACGCCACTCATCTATCTTTCGTGCTAGTTTTGTTTTTAATGCTTCCATTTTCTATTAATATCTTTTTATGCTTTTACGTGCTTAACAGGTTTACTAAAATAAGAAAAATATCTCATCAATTACATATATATATATTTATATGTCCGATATTAAATATTTGCCCATTCCTAATCCAGATAAAATCTGAGTTATGCAGTGACCTTTTGTTTGCTAAATGTTATATAACATAGTTTATAAATTCAACACGAAACGAACACATCTGCTACAATTATGATCATTAACCAGCGATGGGACTGCTAATAATAGTTACCTGTTTACAACAACCCCACAAAGCGCAAATTGTTTAGTCATAGGTAGTGCAAAGCAGCGAGTAACCGAAAGCATCCTCAGAACGAAAGTCTTGCACGAAAGCCGTATAACAAAAAACAGGGTAAGCTAAGGCCTACCCTGTTTCATATCTTATTGAATGTGTTATTTATTTTCTGAACTGACGAACAAAATCCTCTACCTCATCAACACCACCCTGATATACCAGGTAGCCATTGTAAGGTTCGCGTTCTGTTATCTCATCATTTACCGGAGTTAACATTATTTCCTTAACACGCGCGTGTTTAGCATCGAGCGCAAGTTTTTTGCCTGCCACTCTTTGTTCTTCCTCAACAATTCCAAGAGCCCAACCTAACTTAACAAATGCAACTTCTGGCAGCATGTTTCCTGCAGGAATTACACCTTTGGCCATCATATCGCGACCTGTGTCGTAAACAAACATGTGCACATATCCCCAGATGGTTTGTAATGTCATATATACGCTTACACCTTTTGCCTGAGCTCGCTCAAGAGCTGGATACAATTCTTTGTTAACATGCCCTAATCCTGTTCCAACAATGATAATACCTTCATAACCTTTGTCGATAACCGCATCGATAATATCAGGTTGCATATTCGGGTAATAATAAACCATTGTCACCTTTTCGCTAAAGAATGGCTGGATCACAGCTTTTTTATCTTTCCGGCGATGATTATAGTTTTCCTTGATCATCTTGAATCCATCACGTGTAACCGTTGCAATTGGCGTATCGCCAATGGTACGGAAGGTTGAGCGATACGATGAGTGCATTTTACGTACGCGTGTTCCGCGGTGTAAGAAACCATACTCATCAGATGTTGGACCAAACATACAAACCATCACCTCGGCTATATCGCTATGACCAGCTGTTTTCATGGCATGCATTAAGTTAAGTGCAGCATCAGAAGAAGGACGATCTGATGAACGTTGCGAACCAACCAGCACGATAGGAATTGGAGAATCCTGAATCATGAATGACAATGCAGCTGCCGTGTGATGCAAGGTGTCTGTTCCATGACCAATAACAATACCTTCAATTCCATTCTCAATTTCTTTACCTATTGAAATAGCTAATTGTTTGTATTGATCCGGCCCCATGTTCTCGCTAAATACCGCAAAAACTTTCTCGGTAGTCAGGTTACAAATATCGGCTAATTCTGGTACAGCGCCATACAGCTCACCCGGAGAGAAGGCAGGAATAACTGCTCCTGTTCTATAATCCAGACGCGAGGCAATGGTTCCTCCTGTTCCGATTAGCTTCACCGCTGGCAATCCTTCGGTATATGGAAACTCCTTTTCAGGAATCTTATAATTTGCTTTTTTGTATCCGGTTTCCTTCATCGAGGTAACCGTAATAATATCGACTCCTACGTTGTAGCCGGTTTCAATTTTCATGACAATGTGCAGATCGTCATCATTCTCTGATCGAGGTAAAACCGTTCCTTTAAAAGTACCGCGAGTTGTCATCACTTCGGCCTGTCCCCATACGCGAACATTATACTTTTTAAGCATCTCCAATGCTCGGCCTTTATATCCCTGGAAAAAATCAGTGCTCATCTTATTACTTTTAAAGTTTACGATTTAGATTTCAGTTTTTTTACAATCTCTTTCCTTAGCTCATTTAATGGAATGTTACCTACGGCTTGCGAGTGCATTTGCCCCATCAACCATTCCACAGCTACCTCGTCGCGATCGGAAACTTTGATCTCCTTGAACTTCTCATAGAGAAATTCTATTGGTGCCAACAGCTCTTCCTTTGTTCTTTTCTTGAACTTTAAGATGGTTAATACTGATTGGAACTCTAGGTTTGGATGTTCAAAAATATGAGGAAGCATGTCTTTGGCAATGCCGAAATCAAGTCCTTCTGCCTTAATAAATTTAAACAAACCATATATTTTATTGTAGCTAAAATCTGCATGTGCTTTAGCTTTCCCCTCAATATTCTTAACCGTATGACCGATGAAGGTTCCCACATACTTAGGAGTTAATCCGGTTTCTTCGGAAATTTTCTCGATGGTTGGTACCAGGTTATTCTTAAGGATGAAAACAAATGCATCTTCAGGAATGCCCCAGGCTCTCATTTGATGATAGCGCTCGGCAACATTAACCGGTAGATTCTTCCGTAAGCCTTCAATGTATTCGTCAGCTAAAGGAATTGGCGCTGAGTCGGTATCCGGATACATTCTATCGGCGCCCGGTAATACACGTTCAAAAATAGTTCTTCCATCGGCAAAGGACTTACGTGTTTCGTTAGGCACTCCTTCCAACGCCATTTTGCAACGCTCTTCAATGGTTTCAATGGCAGTCGGAATATCTTCTTCCGGTCCCCAAAGCAGCAATTGAGCATCACCTTCTTCGGCATTAATCATTGGTGCCAACAATTCGAAATCTGACGGAACAGCTGCATTAATTTCCTCTGAATGTGCCAGGAATGGTTTCTCAATACAGGCAATTACTTTAATGCGATCAATTAATTCATCAGCAAATGTTTTTCCCGGCTGCGTGAAATGCGACAGGATCCCTTCGAACTTTGGTAAGTTAATAAGCACTAATTTGAAGCCGGCATCTTTGGCCAATTTCAATTGCTCGTTCAACTTCTGGAATACATCGTAATCAATAACGGCATGATCCATTTTCCAGTTAGCAGCATCACCAATCTTAGCAAGCAACTTCTTGCGTGCATTTAACAGTGCATATTGTCTGAAAGCCTCATTATGTGATAATTCAGGAATCCACTTATTATGTGCAACACCTTTAATCTCGACACGTGTTCCTCCGGCGCAGCTAACATTCACGTCCTCGCGGCCAGCTCCCATTCCGGTGCGTACCATACCTGTACTTCGGTTTAGGAAACGTATTACCTGTGCAGCTTCCATTAGTTCATCCGGCGTATATAACTCAGGATAGGTTACTGTTTCAATCAAAGGCATTCCCAGTCGGTCGGTTTTATAAACACGATTGTGGCCAATATCTGATATCTCGCGGCAGGAATCTTCTTCAATACTTAATTGAATAAGCTTCACCTTTTTATTCTTCAATTCAATTTCGCCCTCAACACCTAAAATAGCCGTGCGCTGAAATCCTGCAGGAATACTTCCATCGAGATACTGTTTACGGGTAATGTGCACCTCGCCAACAATATTTAATTTCGATAACATGGAAATTTCCAAGGCATATTCCAAAGCTTCGCGATTGATTGGAAACGGAGGAGTATCATCCACTTCGTAAGTACAGGCTGTGTTGTTGTTAATACGATAGAAAATATTCTTTCTGGTTTTAAACTCCATCAAGGCAGTTCCGTCGTATTCACCTAACTCCGAAAGCGTCGGTCGCATATGTCTGATCAGCTCGGCATTAAAGTCGTCGTGAGCGTGAAACACGCCAGCCGGACAGTTACAAAATAACTTCTTCTTGGTTTTTAATTGCTGATGGACTTCCAGACCTGACATAAATCCAATTCGCTTATAATCATCATCGCTTGCATCCTTTCGGCTTACATAACCAATCTCGTTCATGGTCTGATGATAATTCTTCTGAGGGTTGAATCCTTTCTTCATTACAGTTCAAAATTTTGACTGGCAATTTAGTTCTGTTTTAGAAGAAAAAAAAGGTATTCGGTGTAATGTAAAACATGTTTTAATTCAGGAGAGCGCTACGGGATGTATGCGGCAACCCCATAAAATAAAAGCTTTATGACCGCGAAATATTAAACGATAACCTATGCTCTTACTTTCGACTTTCTGCTTTGAACCTGTAGCTCAAAAGAAGCTCTCGCAAAGGCGCTAAGACGCTAAGAAGAAAGATTAAACTATACTGCATTCCGTTTACTTTAGAGACTTTCTGCTTTGAACTTTAGACCTATAACTTAAAAGAATTTCTCGCAAAGACGCAGAGACGCTAAGAAGAAAGATTAAACGATACCGCATTCCATTTACTTTGGACTTGACACTTTCGTCTTTAAACTTTGAACTTTCTACTTTGAACTTTGAACCTGTAATTCAAAAGAAGCTCTCGCAAAGACGCGGAGACGCTAAGAAGAAAGATTAAACGATACCGCATTCTGTTTACTTTGGACTTGACACTTTCGACTTTGAACTTTCTACTTCCTACTTCCAACTTGCTTCGTATCTTTGATAACAAAACACCAGCTTGGATTTTTACTACAACATACATCATCATCAATTAAACCAGGACCAACAATCCATAGGTATTCAAAACATCATTTGGGGAATTGACGACCTTCCAACAAGGAACTCTGACTATATTTCAATTGGCATCCACCCGTGGCACATTCCTCCCAAGTGGGAAGCACAGCTTATTCAGCTTGAAGAAGCCTGTTCCAGTCGCAATTGCCTTGCAATCGGGGAGATTGGCTTAGACCGGGCATGCAAAACCGACTGGAACGTACAGCTGGAAGTTTTCATGAAACAAATTGAACTCGCCGAACGACTTCAACTTCCGGTCATCATCCACGCGGTGCGCAGCCATGCAGATTTACTAAGTATAAAAAAGAAGATCAAACCCAGTTTGCCATGGATACTCCATGGATACAACGGAAACAAGCAAAGCACACAACAATTAATTAAACATAACTTTCTATTTTCCTTCGGAGAAAGAATCTTGCTAAACGAGAAGCTGTTAAAATTACTGCCACACATTCCTCCTTCAGGTCTGTTTCTTGAAACCGATGAATCCATGGTTCCCATTGAGCAGGTTTATGAGCAAGCCAGCAAACAATTGGGCCTTTCAACTCCTGAATTGAAAACATTGATCCATAAAAATTTTATCAGGATATTTGCACCGGATAAAACATGATGAGATGGAGTGGTTGAGTAGAACAGAGTTACTTATTGGAAAGGAAGAAATAGAGAACCTTCAACAAAAGAACATTCTTGTGGTAGGTTTAGGAGGAGTTGGTGCTTTCGCAGCTGAAATGCTTTGCCGCTCGGGCATTGGTAGCATGACCATTGTTGATGGTGATGTGGTGCAGCCATCGAATCGTAACCGACAATTACTGGCCTTAAAAAGCACCGAATCGCAGTCCAAGGCAGATCTGATGGCCGCGCGTTTACTCGACATCAACCCGGAATTAAAGCTTACCGTTTACAATGAGTTCATCAAGGACGAGCGCATTGAAGAACTGCTTCTACCTCATTACGATTATGTAGTGGATGCCATCGACACCATGGCTCCAAAAATTTATCTCATCTATCATGCACTGCAGCGCGGTTATAAAATCATCAGCTCGATGGGTGCCGGCGGAAAATTTGATCCTTCACAAATAAAGGTAGTAGACATTGCAGATTCCTACAACTGTACCCTCGCACGTATGCTACGCAAGCGCTTGCACAAACTAGGCGTTAGAAATGGTGTTACCGTGATATTCTCCGCAGAACAACATGATAAAGAAAAGGTAATAGTTACAGAAGGTGAGCAAAACAAGAAATCAACCGTTGGAACTATTTCATACATGCCGCCGATCTTTGGATGCACGGTAGCTTCGGCAGTTATTCGCGACATTCTGAACAAATGATGTAATCAACTTATAGATAAATCGTATTTTCACCCTAAACTTTGCACCATGAATCTACTTGAAAAATACGTTATCATCTGTCACAACAAAGAGAAAGCTGAATTTTATCCCTTCGACAATTATTTCTCTTATACCATCATAGGAGCGGTTCTGCTGGATCTCGCAAGTCAGGATTACATTAAATTAGAAAATGGTTACCTGAAGTTACTCAAAACAAGCCGCACAAATCATCCTGTTTACGATTCCATCATCAACCTAATAAAGGCTTCGAAAAAAGATCGTAAGATCAAACATTGGATACAGCGTATTTATCAAAAGAACTGGCGCATTAAAAGAGACACGATTGAAGCTTGCGCTAAGAATGGGATCATGCGCATCGAACGCAAAAAATTCCTGAACATTTTTCCGTACAAGAAATACCATCTGAATAGCTCCAGCGAACGCAGGGAACTGATTCACCAACTCAGGGATGTTTGTTTGTACAAAAAGGAAGGAACGGTCGAGACAATTTCTTTACTTGGATTAATCCATGCTGCACAAGCTTACAAAGCACT
>JBFHES010000196.1:0-8799 GCA_041584015.1 Bacteroidales bacterium | reverse complement strand
TTTTTTAATTCAACTTTTAAAGAATAATTTCCAGGAGTTTTCTCATCGAACTCTAGCTGCTGAATTTTTCTTCCACTTTTCGACATCAGAGAAATGTCAACTTTAAAATTTGATTCAAGCTTATAGTCTACCATAAAATTACTAACGGCCGGATTAGGATAAATTTTTATTCCATATGGATTCATTGTATCCTCAATCGATTTTTCGGCGATACTTACAAAATCAATTTTATTGGATAAAAAATTTGGCACGATCAATTCTTGAGTACCAGGAGCAACAAAAATATCAGCTGGTCCATAATGCCCATTTGTAACCTCCACTGGTGTACCTTTAAAATCGGGTGCAAACTTGTATACCGCATTACTTGCCCAACTTGAAAAGTAATAATTCCCTGCCGCATCTCTTGCAATCCCATCCAATTGAGATAAAGCAGTAGGCACAACAGAGCTTAACATATTCATTGTAAGATTGTATTCCTGTATCGTTGTATTGGCACGAAACGAACAGATTATCAAGCGATGTCCTTCTGACTCATAATAGAGCCCATTGGGACGATCCAGATGCTTATCATCTGAAAGCAAGCTCACCTCTTTGTTGGCAATTCCTATCTTAAATAATTTATTTGCAGCACTGTCGCTGATGTAAAGATTAGCTCCATCCGATGCAATATCATTTAGGAATACAGCTCCAGGCACTTTAACATAAAATACCAACTCAGCTGTTTTAAGCGAATAACCTTTAACCGATGTCACATCAGTCACAAACAATATCCCATTTTCTATTACCGCTCCTTTGGGAGAGTCAACACCTTCAGCAACAAGAGTTTCAATCTTACGATCGGCTACATAAAAAGCGACAATACTTCCACCTGAACTTCCTTTAGCAGCATTGGTAACAATAAATCGGTTTCCCTCTTCATCGAAAGCAACACTTTCCGGAGCATTAAAACTTTGCGCCTTAAGCCCCACTCCAACAACAATTAATGCCAATAACAAAAAAACTTTGCGCATATTTCTCCAATGATTAATGGTGCTGAAAAATAAACAAATAATTTTGAACCATAAAAACTCATTTATGAAATACAAAGAGGCCATAAAATTCCTTTTCGAACAACTACCAATGTACCAAAGACAAGGTAAGGCAGCCTACAAATCGAATCTTGAGAACACCCATGCACTCGATACTTATTTTAAGCATCCGCACAAACAGTTTAAAACTATACACATTGCAGGAACCAATGGCAAAGGATCAGTCTCACACATGCTAGCCTCTGTACTGCAAAATGCTGGTTTTAAAACAGGCCTATACACCTCTCCTCACCTAAAGGATTTCAGAGAAAGAATCAGGATCAATGGAACCATGATATCTGAAAACAAAGTTACTGACTTTGTCACCAGTCACCGGGAGATCATTCAAACTGTAAAACCTTCATTTTTTGAAATGACTGTTGCGATGGCATTCGATCATTTTGCAACAAATAAAGTAGACATTGCCATTATTGAAACCGGTCTTGGCGGCAGACTTGATTCTACCAACATCATTCAACCAATTCTGAGCATCATTACAAATATTGGCCTTGATCATACGCAGTTTCTTGGTGACACACTTGAAAAAATTGCGCCAGAAAAAGCGGGCATCATCAAAGCAAATACACCAATAATCATCGGACAAACACAACACAACATAAAAAACATATTCATTGATACTGCAAGCAAGCTAAACGCACCGATTACCTTTGCCGATCAACAACTTGAAATCCCATTCATCACCAACGATTTGAATGGCAATCAGATTCTGAGAGTTTATCGGAAACAAGATATCCTATATGACAATCTTGTATGCGACCAAAAGGGCAGCTATCAAAAACATAACATCATTACAGCGCTAGTTGCAATTAATACTTTAATAGATCTTGGATACACCATTATTAATGAGCACATCTACAATGGGATTAAGAACATCACTAAAAATACCGGATTGCTAGGACGCTGGCAGTTACTTGGCAACAATCCAATAATAATTGCCGACACGGCTCATAATGAAGACGGCATTCAGCAGATAATTACACAACTTAACAACACGGCACACAAACAGCTGCATTTTGTTCTAGGCACGGTCAATGATAAAAACATTGAAAAGATATTAAATATGCTGCCTAAGGATGCAAGCTACTATTTTTGCGAAGCCAACATTCCACGCGCCTTAGATAAATCTCAACTTGCCGAAACAGCTCAGCGAGTTGGTTTAAATGGAAACATCTACAATTCAGTGCAAGAAGCATACGAGGCAGCAAAATTCATGGCCGAAGCTCATGACATGATTTATATTGGAGGAAGTACTTTTGTAGTAGCCGAAGTGATCTAGAAATTCAAAAGTATGGAACAAAAAAAAGACCGCTATTTCTAGCAGTCTTTGTGGGCGATACAAGATTCGAACTTGTGACCCCTTGGGTGTAAACCAAGTGCTCTGAACCAACTGAGCTAATCGCCCGAGTGCTTTATAATACCTGTGTTTGTCTTAAAAAGCGATGCAAAGATACGTGCCTTTTTTTATAATCCAAATATTAAAATACGAAATATTAATTTTTTTGAAAAAAGTTTTTCTACTCCACTGCTGGCTTCAATTCCTCCTTTACCCATCGATAGTTTGGAGCAATAGCTAATACCTTATTATACTGCTCAATGGCTAATTCTTCATCACCAACAGCTTGATAATAGCTTCCTAAAATGGCTAGCGAATGAAAATACAACCAATTACATTTAGTTTGATCAAGTGCTTCGAATAAAACAATGCCTTGCTTATAATTCTTAATCCCTTCACTTTTACTTCCACCAAACATCTCGGGTGCGTTAAACATAGCATTCCCTTTCTCTATCCACGACATAGGCTCTCCGGGATTGTTGGCTAATGCTTTGTCAACATGCTCCATGCTTCGTGGTCCAAGAAACATAGCCTTGTAACCAGAAATACTAATCTCTAAACCACACAGCGCCCCGAACATCGCCAAATACTTTGCTTCTTCAGGTTTGGCATCCAACAGCTCTTCAACATGATCATATGCCATATCAAGGTATTCTTCTGCTTTATCCGAATTATCAAGATTGAGATTATAACCGACCAAGCCGTACTCAATTGTCAGAAGGGTATACAACTCATTTTCCGACATTGATGTTAAATCGGCATCCTCATATTTTTCAACCAGCTGCTCCCATTGCAACATATCTCCTTCAAGGTAAGATTTCGCTACATCACAGTTGTTAAAAGTCTGAGCAGCTATTTTAGTATGAGAACTAAGGATCATTGACAATGCAAAAAAAACGAGCAGCAGCTTTTTCATGGTTTCTAGTTTAGTGCAGTTTCAGCTTGAGGTGCATATTCAAGTAATTTAAGATCCCAATGCTTTACAGTAGCCTTAAAAGCCTGTGTATACGTTTCTTTAACCGGATCAACGGGTGGAGATTCCACCTTTAGCGGATCAATAGCCTTTCCATTTTTAAATACCCTAAAATCAAGATGCGGCCCCGTGGCTAGGCCTGTTTTACCAACATAGCCTATTACTTGTCCTTGTTGAATTTTCTTACCTGTTGCCATGCCTTTCGCAAATTTGGAGAAATGCATATAAACGGTTGTGTAAACCGAATTATGTTTAATTTTAATGTAATTACCGCCACCTCTCTTTTGATAACCTTTCTTTATAACAACGCCATCGCCAATGGAATAAACCGGTGTTCCACTTGGGGCAGCATAATCTATTCCATGATGCGGACGTCGAATCTTGAGTACCGGATGAAGTCTGCTATTTGAGAACTTACTGCTGATTCTGGAAAAACGCAAGGGAGCCTTCAAGAATGCTTTCCTTAAACTGTTACCCTCCTCATCAAAATAGCTCCAAACACTATCCTGCATAAAATGATATGCTTTGTTGTCATCGCCATAATGGCGAAAATTCGCAAAATGAATGGTTTCAATACCTACTGACAAACTATCTACATATTGTTCATCGTAGATTACCTCAAAGGCATCCCCTTTTTGAATACCAAAAAAATCAACAGTCCAGGCATATATTTCCGATAGCTCAACGGCCAACATTGGATTCGCATCTGCATCTTTCATGGCATTCCATAGCGACGACTCAATGGAACCTTTAACATGTTTGCGTATACTTGTTACTTCTTTTTGCTGACGCTCGGCATAAAGCGAATCGCCTAAATGAAACACAATATAATCAATGGAGCTTTCTTCGTACACTAAATACTTTGCCTTTGCGACACTATCCAATGAAGAAAAAACTGCATATCGGTTACCAACTTTCATCCTTCGAACATCAAACACCTCCTTTGAGTTGCGCACTAATTTATCGATATGAACGTAGGGCACATCAAACTTACCTAGCATATCAGCCAAAAACTGATTCCGCTTAACTTTACCTTTATAGATATCAAATGAATCGATGGCTAAACCATATTCGGTTTCAACCTCGATAACATTCATTAGGGTGTCGCTTGCTGCCATCACCGGATAATCGTAACGACGATATTCAGTACTAACATAGTTAATCACTCCTACCAGAATCAAACTAATGATTACAATAATTATCAGATCCTTTTTAAGCATTTTCTAATTCTTCAATTTCATCATCCGCAGTAACCGGATGTTTAACCACTACCTTATTTTTCCACTTCCCACTAAAGTAATAAATAAGGGACAATACAAACCCAAAAAACCAACCGGCTGGCACACCGTACCAAATCCCCTCCACTCCATATATTCTGGATAACCACCAAGATGCAGGAACACGCACTACCCATAAAGCAAAGAGTGTAATGAACATTGGCATTAAGGTGTCACCTGAACCACGAAATACAGCATTAGTAACGAACATAGATGAGAAAATAATATAGAAACCACCTACTATTAATAAATAAGTACGCCCCACATCAATCACCTCCTTATCATCTGTAAAAAAGGCCATCAGTTCAGCTCCGTAAACCATTACCACAACCGAAATAAGAATTGAAAAAACACCAGTCATTCTGAAGGTAGCATACATTCCTGTTCTAACCCGATCCTTTTTATTGGCGCCCATATTCTGTCCGACAAAGGCACTAAGGGCTGCCGCAAAATTCATGGCTGGCATCGAGGCAAAAGTATCAATTCGGCCGGCTACCGAGTAAGCAGCAATCACAGAGGTACCAAAATCATTAACAATTCGGAATAGCGCCAACATACCCAGGGCTACAAAAGTTTGCTGCAAGCCCGATGGAATACCAATCTTGAAACTCTTAAAAAATATTTCGGTATCGAATTTAAGCTTTAAGAAACTTATTCTGATTAAGTCGTGTGTTCGGTTTAAGTAAACAATTGCCGTAAGAAAGGCGCCAGCTTGTGCTATTACTGTGGCAATTGCAACTCCTTCAATTCCCCAGCCAAAAACAACTACAAATAATAAATCGAGTCCTATGTTTATGATTGTTGAGATAACCATAAAAAGCAGCGGCGTTTTCGAATCGCCCAGACCTCTAAGAATCGCACTGGTTCCATTAAAGCCGAACATGAAGATGCTTCCGCTAATAAAAATATTAAAGTAAGTTACCGCCTGAGGCATCACCTCTTCAGGCAATTTAATTATCGAAAAAATCTCATCTGCAAACAGCAGACCGACCGCTGTTACTAATATGGAGGCAAAAAACAGAATGATATTGAGAGTATCGATACTTGTCTTTACTTTCTCATAATCCTTAGCGCCAAAGTACTGTGATATGATAATAGTAGATCCCATGGCAATACCAATTACCAAGGAGATGAGCAGAAAAATAAGAGGGAAGGAGGCACCAACAGCAGACAAGGCTTCCTTACCAAGGTAGTTTCCTACAACCCAGCTATCAACAATATTATAAACCTGTTGAAATACATTGCCAAGCAACATAGGTACAGCAAAGCGCCAAATAAGCTTACCTTCTTTACCTTCTGTTAAATCTTTCATGCATTGTTATATTTATCCATTTGCTGTTGTATGTTGCAACAACCATCAACTACGCAAAGGCAGGAACCTCGCAATTAAAGAGAGATTCCTGCCTTTGCAGGAATGACCATCATCCTGTAGAAGTAATGGATGACTTTATGTTTAATCAAGTTTTAAAACTGCAAGGAATGCCGATTGTGGCACTTCAACATTTCCAACCTGACGCATTCGTTTTTTACCTTTCTTCTGCTTCTCAAGCAACTTTCGCTTACGCGTAATATCACCTCCGTAACACTTTGCTGTAACATCTTTTCGTACCGCCTTTACAGTTTCACGTGCAATAATTTTTGAACCATGAGCTGCCTGTATGGCAATATCAAACTGCTGTCGTGGTATGAGTTCCTTTAGTTTTACACACATGCGACGACCAAAATCATAGGCATTATCTATATGTATTAATGTTGAAAGTGCATCAACCATTTCGCCATTCAGCAGGATGTCAAGCTTCACTAACTTGGCTTGCTTAAAGTCGGTCATGTAATAATCAAACGAAGCGTAGCCGCGTGAAATACTTTTCAGCTTATCATAAAAATCGAATACGATTTCGGCCAGTGGTAATTCAAAAGTCACCTCTACTCTATCGGCGGTTAAGTATACCTGATTCAGCAAGGTTCCTCTTCTGTCGATGCACAGAGTCATTATGGTTCCGACATAATCAGACTTTGAAATGATTTGTGCTCTGATATATGGTTCTTCAATGTAATCTACATAATTAGGCTCTGGCAAACCAGAAGGATTATGCACCTCTATTTTCTCGCCTTTTTTGGTATAAACCAAATACGATACGTTTGGAACGGTGGTAATCACATCCATATCGAATTCACGATCCAAGCGTTCCTGAATAATCTCCATGTGCAACAAACCAAGAAAACCACATCTAAAGCCAAATCCAAGGGCAGCAGATGACTCAGGCTCATAAGTAAGCGAAGCATCATTTAGCTGTAAACGTTCCATGGAGTTACGCAGCTCTTCGTAATCATCGGCATCAACCGGAAAGATTCCGGCAAACAACATTGGTTTCACGTTCTCAAAACCTTCAATGGCTTCTTCGCATGGATGTTCAACATGGGTAACTGTATCGCCAACTTTTACATCAACTGAATTTTTAATACCAGAAATAATGTAGCCTACATCGCCAGCTTTAAGTTCTTTACGAGGTTCTTGTTTTAATCTTAACACGCCAATTTCATCGGCATCGTATTCTTTCTTGGTATTTACAAACTTAACCCGATCGCCTTTCTTCACTGTTCCGTTCATTATTCGGAAATAGGCAATTACACCTCGATAAGAATTAAATACCGAATCGAAAATTAATGCTTGAAGAGGAGCTTTAACATCACCTTGCGGAGCAGGAACTTTCTCAACAATCGCCGTTAAAATATCCTGAACACCCATTCCTGTTTTACCAGAAGCTTCAATAATATCATCCGGATCGCACCCGATCAAATCAATAATTTGATCCTTCACCTCATCGGGCATGGCATTGGGTAAGTCCATTTTATTAAGTATTGGAATTACCTCCAAATCACTCTCAATTGCCTTATACAAATTTGATATGGTTTGTGCCTGAATTCCCTGGGTTGCATCAACAATTAACAATGCTCCTTCGCAGGCAGCAATTGAACGCGAAACCTCATATGAGAAATCAACGTGTCCGGGTGTATCAATTAAATTAAGCACATAATTCTCATTATCGGTATGCGGGTAATCCATTTGTATTGCATGGCTCTTAATGGTGATACCTCGCTCACGCTCAAGATCCATATTATCCAACACCTGTGCCTGCTGATCGCGTTCTGAAACAGTTTTAGTAAACTCTAACAAACGGTCTGCAATGGTACTTTTACCATGATCAATGTGGGCTATTATGCAAAAATTCCTTATCTCTTTCATTTTATATCTCTATGCCTTCGGCTTCTTTACCAATTTATAATAAACATCCAATGTCTATTCTCAAGGCTACAAAGATATTAAATGCAATGATTAAATAATTGTTCAGAAGGAATGTGAAAGGAATTAATTAGAAAAATTATAAATAAATAAAAGAATCAGGCAATGCCTTTTGCAGTTTTTTCAAATGTTTATCGGTGATCGACAGATTCTGCGCGAATAAAAACTTTAATACAGGCAGATTAAAAACAGGTTTAAAATCTTCAACTTTTGTATGTGCCAGCGAAAGAATCTCAAGACTTGCAAATCCCTCAAGACATGCAATTGATGTAATCGGGTTCTTTGATAAATCCAGGTGTTTCATGGCTCTTAGCTTACATAGCGGCTCAATATCATTTACCTCATTCTGCTTTGCATCAAGATGTGTGAGTTTCTTAAGCGTTCTAAGATCGTCGAAGGCATGTAGCTTTGTTTTATTAATATAAAGCGCAGCTAATGATTCCAGGCCAGCAAGAGCGGAAAAATCGCTAATGGGATTTCGCCCCAATGATAAACTTTGCAATTTCGTCAAACCATTTAGTGGAGAGATATCTTCTATTGCATTATCTGTTAAGTCAAGATTTTCAAGATTTGTTAATGAGCTAACAAAATCGATATTTGAAACATTACAATTCTTAAGAGTAAGCATATTCAAACCAACAAGCCCACTTAATGCATCCAGATTATCAATTGTGGAATCACTTAAGTTCAGTGTATAAATTGAAGCAACCTCATCAAGCGCCAACTGCTCAATAGGCTTGGTTCTACCACCAGCCGGTTGGTATAATGATTTAGGGTATTGCTTTAGAAAATCGAATAATTGCTGTTCTGTCATATCTGGAGTTTTC
>JBFHES010000195.1:0-8880 GCA_041584015.1 Bacteroidales bacterium | reverse complement strand
TCAGCTTTAAATATGAGCGGAGCAGCCACAGAGGCCTGATCGACATGATAAGTGGATTGATCTATGATGCGTGCAGTATTTCCATTTGTAGGAGACCCCGGTTCCAATAACATTCCTTCAAATGATACAAGCACAAAAGGAGTATTGCTATTAATAGTCATCACTTCGTTAAGGTTCATCTCAGAAAGTTCGCCAGTCTGCATTTTTGCTACTATTTCCTGATTCGTTAATGCCGCATTGGTTCCGCTCGATTCAGCATCCTTAAAATATTTGCACAAAAAACCATTCTCACTAATTTGTGAGTTGGGATAAAGTTTCTCGGCTATTTTTTTTCGGTAACCCGCTTTTTGAAAACGCTGCTTGTACTGAAATCCACAATAGTTAATTCCAATGGCTAAGTTGTTTTCATCCACATATCGAAGAATCTCAAGCGCTGCTAATTCCGACTCAAGCACCACTGGATGCTCGCCATGCACATAGGTATAATCCCGCTTGAGCAACTCGGGAGCATTAAAGGTTGTTAGCCTCATTTGATGCAAGTTTATATTGGTAACCCCTTTTTCAATAAGTTCAGGTATAAGCTTTATCAGCAAATCTTTTTTATCTGGTACAGCTGGAATTTCTACCGTAATATGCTTAATTATTCCAGAAGCATGGTCGATAAAATCGGTTTTATAAGCAGTCGCTCCAATATCAAATCGTACTTCATTTAAGCCCTTATCTGCCAGAAGCTGAAACTTTTCTTTTGATGCTAGCAGACCATTGGTGTACATCCAGATATACATATCGGGTGAAGTTCTTTTTCGAATAACTTCAAGAAAATTCATCATTTTATCAAATACCAAAAACGGTTCGCCGCCACTAAAACTGCATCCCTTAAAATTAAAATCATTTAAGAAATTGGCATACACTTCCGGATCATCAAAACTTAATTGTTGCGCAGTTGGTAAATCGTCGTTGTTCTGGGCGGTTGGACAATAAAAGCAATTGGCATTGCATCGTCCGGTAATAAACAAACACGACCAGTCTCCTTGTCCGCAGAGCTCACAACCTTTAGATATACTATTCACCCAGGGCTTAGTTTTCTTGAACGACCAGTTAACTGCCTTTGAATAGGATTTTAGGAGATCTGCTTTTTGATCCTCAAACTCCTGACTTGTATAAGGATTAGCCCAGTTAATTGTACCAGATTCTCTGTACTTTTTTATCGAACGATTTATTAAATCATTCAGATAAGCATAATATGCACTCATCAATAATGTATAGGTGAAGAAAATAGAAAAAAGGAATGTTGCTAATAGAGACTGACGTGTCTAATAAACTATACTAAAACTGAGCAAACATATAAAGGAAAATGGCTTGACGAATTAAAGCATTAGAATCACTGCTGTTACGAGCAGATTTGATTGCATGATTGATTGACGATAAAAAGTAAGCACTCTTTTGCATGTGCAAATGTATAAATTATTCAATTCGATGAACACTTCATATTAATAGAAACTTCACGAATGGATTGAAAGTGTAGAGCTGGTTCTGCACTGTCTGGTTGCAAATGCTGAACCTTCAGCTAAAGTGAAAGAGTATTGCTTATGCAAGATTCTACAATATCCACACGTCACGTGTGAGATGTCTATAGAGGCATATCGATTTTATCAATGGTTCGTGTTGTAATGCACTTATACCACGATTATTTATTTCCTATGAAGACTTCTGGCTTGGTAAGTTTTTTAAGGCTGAGCTTAACGTAAGAAGGTTTAAGCTTACAGGATATTAGCACTGCCTAGTTCGCTTTTAAGATCTTCAGATAGTGAATTTGTAGGTCATTTACTTTTAGGGCAATGAAATAATACCCTTTTGGTAAACTGGAATCAGGGAGCCAAACCGCCTGGTATTTATCGGGTGTTAACATCCGCTCTTCAAGTTTCGAAACAACTTTGCCCTGCAGATCATACACGAATAAACTCACTCTTTCTTCGCGAAATACGCCATAGTTGATTTCTACCTTATTTGAAAACGGGTTTGGGTTAGCCGAATAAATCATTCCTTTTTCAAGATGCAATTCATCAGCGGTCAGGGTGCCATCTCCATCAACAATTATATCCCATGATCCCTCATGTTTTCCATCAGCATTTAGAGTTATTGGGATGATTCTATCGGTGGCATCATATTGCCCACTTGCAATGGAGGCTGCAGCATCGGTAGGAATGTACTGATCCCCTTGAAAGTACAGTTGCGTAGTTATTGTTCCGAATCCCGGCGGAGTTATTTTAATGTGAATATGCGAAGGACGAAAATTACTCCCATTAAGATAGTGACCCGGAAGAATGGTTTCAAACATGTAAAACCCCTGGCTGTTTGTATGAATTTTCCCTCGAAGATTATTGCCTGCATTGTCATATTGTCCGGCATCATCCGCATGCCAAATATCAATTACTGTATCAGCTATTACTTCTGTGCAATCGAGGTTGCGAACTTGTCCGCTAATAATTAGTCGCTCACCGGGTTCGTTAACATCAGCCAATAGGTTGTTTTGTATTAAAGGTGCATTGGGTGTGTAAAACGGTCCTTCGCCGTAATAATCAAGTGTGGTGCTATTACAGGTGCTTGGCGATTTTGCTGGAGCGATTTGATTGGAGTTACCACGAGATATTATTGGCATGAGACCAAGGGATATAGAAGCCAGAGACATGTTTTTAAGAAATTGACGACGGGCTTTTCTATGTTCTTTCATGATAACAGATTTTAATTACTTCATGATTTGAACAGATGCTGCGTAAGAAAGTTCAAAACCAGGCCATAACCAGAAAATCTGATTTAATATAATTAGAAGCTTATTCAGAGTAGTCCATTGCTCAAGAACTTACATGATTAAATAAGCATAGTAAATATTCCGTTTGGTTCGCGAATTTGCACGTGTGCAGACAAGGAATTTTGTTTGAAGGAATAAATATAATATTAAATGTTCTATCGTTACTAATTAGCATAAACTGCATCTTTAAATCCTTTTATGCTTTAATATGGCTAAGCATCTAATACTCTGCTAATCTTCATTGCCGTGGTGAATGAATCCTTAAATAGTTGACTTAAATTATAACTAATTCAAGGCTTGCACGTAAGATCACTGGCTATTTCAACAGCTATTAAACAATACATGATTCGAATGCAGGTTCAACAAATTCTAAGAGATTCGATCTTTTCGGCAAAGCAACTGTTGTGGAACGACAACAGTCCTTAGCTTTAATGTTGGCATTCATCCCAATTGCCTACTTTTCAATAGCTGTAAGTTTCAACATCAACAAAAATTCAAATACATGAACAAAATTTTAATTATCACAAGCATTCTGTTGTATATGCTTATTTCAATTAACACACAGGCACAAACTTATTATGGGCATGATGCACATCTAAAGGTTAATGGAAGTGAATGTGTTCGGATCTCCGATCGTAGTGAAATACCATCTTATATTAAATTTACGGAGGCAAGTCAGTTTCCTCTTGGTAGGTTAGAAAGCTACTTGAAAAATGAATTTAAACTCTCCAATGAATTTCGTTTTCAGTGTTATCAAACCGATAATGGTTCGGATAAGGAACAGGTTCATAGATTTGCACAGTTTTATAACAATGCTAAAATAAAAGATGCACGCTTTAATGTGCTGGTAAAAAATGACATGGTTGTAAGTATCAGTGGCTTTGTTTACAATCAAATGAACGTACAAAATTCTCCGGTTATTTCTCCTGAAACGGGCTTGCAGGCTGCTTTAAAAGCATCGGGCGCTGAAGTCTATAAATGGGAAATTGAAGCAGAAGAAGCTTTGTTAAAGGAGCAGTTGAGTAATCCTGAGGCAACACATTATCCTAAATCAGAGTTGGTTTTATTTCCAAGTGAATACCCTCGTTTTTCAGGTGCTTATAAATATGCCCATAAGTTTATAGTGTATGCTGCCAAACCGCTAAGTAAAAAGGAGTATTATATTGATGCACAAAATGGGACTGTCCTTTATTCCTTTAATTTGCTTCAATCTGCAGATGTTCCGGCAATTGCTGAAACTAAATATAGTGGCACGCGAACTATTACAACTGATAGCACAATGTCCGGTTATCGTTTAAGAGAAACAAGCAGAGGGAATGGTATTGAGACCTACAACTTGAATACGAATACCAACCTGAGTCTGGCCGTTGATTTTACTGATAGCGACAATTATTGGAATAACTATAATAGCCTTTTAGATGAAGTAGCAACTGATGTGCATTGGGCGGCAGAAAGCACTTACGACTATTATTTAACCACACATAATCGTAACAGTATTGATAATAATGGATATGCAATTAGAAGCTATGTACATTACGATTCGGCCTACAATAATGCCTTTTTTGATGGTGTAAACTTTTGTTATGGAGATGGTGAAAATGGACAAGTGCCACTAACTACATTAGATATTATTGCCCATGAGATTACTCATGGCTTAACTGCCTATACGGCGAACTTAGATTATGCTTATGAATCAGGTGCATTAAACGAAGGCTTTAGCGATATCTTTGGAACATCTACTGAGTTTTTTAAAAAACCTTTAAATGCTAATTGGATTGTTGGCGATACAGTTGCAGCGGTTAGATCCATGGCAGATCCAAATTTATATTATCAACCTGACACCTACCTGGGAGGCTTATGGCATTCTGGTGTTGCCGATTATGGCGGTGTTCACATAAATTGTGGTGTAATTAACTACTGGTATTATTTGCTTTCTGAAGGTGGATCTGGTGCCAATGACCTGGGGAATGCCTTTGCAGTTAATGGAATCGGAGTTGAAGATGCTTCATTGATAGCATATCGTTGTCTTGCTACTTACCTTACCAACAGCTCACAATTTGTCGACGCTCGCTTTTATACCATCCAATCTGCTATCGATTTGTATGGAGCCTGTAGCGATGAGGTGGAGGCAGTTACAAGTGCATGGTATGCTGTTGGTGTTGGTGCCGATTATGTAGATTATGTATTTAGTAATTATGGAGCAGACTTTCATGAGTTCTGTTCGGCACCAGCAATGGTGCAATTCGAGAATCAATCCTTAAACGGATTAACCTTTTTATGGAATTTTGGTGATGGTACAACAAGTACTGATTTTGAACCATCGCATAATTATTCACTTCCCGGAATGTATGATGTAAGTCTTATTATAGATGGTGGAAGCTGTGGTGCAGATACGCTTATAAATACAGCATTTGTTAGCATCGACCCATCAAACCCTTGTGTTGAGATCTTATCCGCCGATGGTCAGGCACAAGCCGCGAGCGCTTGTTCTGGAACTGTGTATGATTGTGGAGGAACAGGTGCATATAACAATGCAACAGACTATACAATGGTTATCTCGCCTACAAGTGCAACATCGGTTACCTTAAACTTTCTCTCCTTTGACTTTGAGGTTGGCTTTGATTATTTATACATTTATGATGGAGCTGATACCTTGAGTCCGCTTATTGGTCAGTTTGATGGTACAGCTCTCCCAAATGGTGGCATGATAACTTCTAGCGGGCCTTCTATTTGTATTCGACAAAAAACTGATCAATATATTACTGGACAAGGATTTCAGCTAGAGTGGATCTGTAACTTATCTAATGCTGCTCCTTTGGCAAATTTTTATGCTGATGAAACAGAGTCATGTTCAGGAAGCGTTTCATTCAACGATATTTCGTTAAATAATGCGAATTCATGGTTCTGGAATTTTGGTGATGGAAACACTTCCACAGATCAATTTCCTACACATCAATATCTGCTCGAAGGAAACTATTCGGTTACCCTTATTGCCAGCAACTCATATGGGGCAGATACTTTAGTAATGTCTAATTATGTAAATGTCTTCTTTCCAGAAACACCGATGGCTCATCCTTCGGAAAGTTGTAGCGCAGGCAATCTGGAAATTACAAGCACCGGAGCAGGTGTAAAAGCGTGGTATGCCGATTCAATGGGCGAGGAGTTATTATCTTGTGGAGATACATTTACAACACCTTATCTTACACAGAATACAGAATTTTATGTGGCAGCTTATGCATTCGAAGAGCTAACAAATACAGGAAGATTGGATAATTCAGGAATAGGTAATATGTATCCAAACATCAATAAGCAATTTCTTGTTTTCGACTGCTACACCGACGTTACACTGTTATCTGTAAAAGTTTATGCTGGTAGCAGCGGTAATAGAATGATTACCTTAAACGATAAAAATGGAAACATGCTTCAGGAGAAAGAAGTGTTTATACCAGAGGGAGAAAGTCGGATCTATTTGAATTTTCACATAGCTGAAGGAGAAGATTATCAACTACAGGGACCTCCTGAGCCGGATCTTTTCCGCAATGGTAATTTAGTAAACGAGTATCCTTATTTAGTTGAAGATATTATTAGCATTACACGAAGTTCAGCAACACCTGCTCCATACGACTTGGCATATTATTACTTTTTCTATGATTGGGAGGTGATGCGAACATCTTGCTCCAGCCAGTTGGTGCCGGTAATGGCATCGCTAAGTCAGGAACTTGTTTCAGCCGATTTTAACTTTCAGCTAATTGACAATGAAGTAAACTGTACAAATTTGAGTGCTAATGCAAGTTCTTACGAATGGGACTTTGGTGATGGAACAACAAGCACAGAGGAGCATCCGGTGCACGCTTATGGTGCGAATGGGACTTATGAAATCACATTAAAGGCATTTGCCAGCTGTGGAACACATATACACACGCAGGATGTGACAATTAATTTTAATGGAATTTCTTTACATGCCGATGAAACAAATTTGGTGGTTTATCCAAACCCTGGATCTGGTAGGTTTTATGTTAAACTGGAATCTATTGATGCGGATCCAAATTCTATGATACAGCTATTAAACTTGTCTGGTGAGCTTATTTGGCAAAAACAGTTTGAGAGTATAGATGCTTTGAATAGCGAACAGTTTGATCTTAGCAAGGCAGCTAAAGGCATTTATTATCTACGAATCATAAATAATAGTTGTACCCAAACAGAGAAGGTGATTATACAATAAGCAGCGTTTTAATAAGACAATTATATGGGAGTTTATCAATGTTTTATTGATAAGCTCCTTTTTGTTTTAACCCATAAACTGGCATCACATTGAAAAGCAGGAGGACTGTCAACTAATTTTAAATATTAAGAAAGCATACAATCAGTACTATTTTAAGATTTGTATTAGTTAAGGATTAACGGTGATAGTCGATAGTTGTCCAATATTCTGAATCGCTGCACAGCAATGGCATCAGACCATGAGCCAAATAACAAAGTGAGATGACTGTTGAAAATTGTTTTCTGTTTGAGCTCATTGAGGAATGAAAAGAGGGAGTATTTGCAAAGGTAAAGTAGCCAATGTGTACATCAACAAAGATATTCCTACCTATGAGTTCATGCCATATGATTATGGAAGTAATCTATTAGACACCGTAAGAATGCACGGTGAAGTTAGAGAAGGATAAAGCTCAATTGAACGAATTCAATATTTTAAAAGCCTGGCAATTGGCTGGGCTTTTTGTTTGATTATTTTCTCCGTTGAGAATAGTGTCCTTGCGATCCGCATTTCAACAAGGCCTCTGGCCTGAAAGACTTTAGTTCTCAATCGTGTAGCGGGCATAGGCCTGAGAGTAGCATTTTAGAAATACGGTCAGATCAAATATTCGGGTCTTTAATCCTTTAATGACATCTAAATCTGGCCAGAGGTATAAGATACCACGACATGGCAAGGACGCTCATAGCCGAACACTAGAGCTAACTGAAAGTAATCGAAGTATTTTATAACACATGTGTTAAGTGTAATAAAAACCGATGTAACCACACAATGATATGTAGTGCAACACTTAATATTAATTAAAAAAATTACACATGAAAAATTTATCCTTCTTATTTCTGTCAGTTCTACTATTTGCTAATTGTACAAAGTCAGAATTAGTGCAAAGCACAAAAGTTGACTCAGATCAAACTCTTAGGACAGTAAGCTTTCTTGATTACGGTTCCATGCATAACGAAGCTTTGGATGTAATCTATATTCAGTTTGAAAGCATGAGTTTTGAGGAATATACCGAAAATGAACTTCTAGATGAGGCTTATAGTCAATTAATGACATATCTAATTGACACTTTATATTTAGCTCAAGATTCGATAAACGATTTACTTGATTCATTAGACCTGCCACATAACTACTCTACAATCATGTCTGGATGGGATATAGATATTTATGATAGCTTAATCCTAGAATTAGGTAATGATGAGATTGCAACTGTTTTAAATGAAATTCTTTTAGCTCTTGATCAGTCAACTAATTATTCTAACTTTGATTCAAGACTGCTTTCAATTGAACAAGATATTAATGGTGCATTGTATGAAGCAGATATCCTGCAAATCACATCGATAGGCCGTGCTTCTTATCTCTACTGGGAAAGTAATATTTCAAAATGGGAAACAGTAGGAGGAGGCTCAAACAAATTGTCTCAACAAGCAGCTAGGATAATTGCTGCGGATATAAGAGCAGGATGTCTTGGTGTTGTAGGTTACATAATCTTTGCTACAAACCCTTGGGCTATATTGGTTTTAGCTGCATTGAATTCTGGTTTAGAAGGGGCAATTATATCAATAGAGAAGAATCAATCTTAAATAAGTGAGACATGGAAAAAAAACAAAGAAATGGGAAAATGAATATTAAAGAGATTAGTCTTTATTTCTTCTTCTTTTACATGGGGCATGATTTATTGAGCCATGAGATAAATCGCGATAGAATAGTTTCTATGATATTCGCTGCTTTAGCCGCATTGGTAACATACTTTATTACTCTATGGGGTAAAAAAAGGAAGAAAAATTTATAAATTATTGTTGGTTATGTCTTTAAG
>JBFHES010000194.1:0-8943 GCA_041584015.1 Bacteroidales bacterium | reverse complement strand
AGCTGCACCGTTCTGGGCAATAATGATCATAGCAAGTTTAGGTGTATTGTTTGGAGCAACCTTCTCCAGCGGCATGATGGAAGTGGCGCGTAAAGGGATTTTTCATCCCCAGTATTTTTTCTTTGCAGAGATCATGGTCATTTTCCTTGCGGTGATGATTACCGATGTTATTCTGCTCGATTTGTTCAATACTTTTGGAATGCCGACATCTACCACGGTTTCCATTGTGTTCGAATTACTTGGAGCAGCTGTAGCTATTTCTGTGCTAAAAATTAGCGGAGGCGAGCATGTTATCGTCACCGAGAATGGAATGGAAAAAGTTGCTGAGCTCGGCGATTACATTAACACGGCTAAGGCACTGGCAATTATCTCCGGGATATTGCTCTCAGTTGTAGTCGCATTCTCGGTAGGTGCATTGGTGCAATACATTACACGTTTGGCTTTCTCTTTTAACTTTAAGAAAAACGTAAAATATGTTGGCGCTATTTGGGGCGGTATTGCCATTACTGCCATTACTTATTTTATACTGATTAAGGGACTGAAAGGATCATCGTTTGCTAGTTACGAGGTAGGAACCGGGGAGACATTGAAGGATTATGTTCAGCACAGAGGATTTACAATTCTATTATACAGCTTTATTGGCTGGACCGTATTACTGCAATTACTACAGGTATTTACGAGAATAAATATTTTAAAACTGATTGTTATTGTTGGAACCTTTGCCTTGGCAATGGCGTTTGCCGGAAACGATTTGGTGAACTTTATTGGTGTGCCGCTAGCAGGTTTCGAGGCCTTTAAGTCCTTTACCGAGTCGGCAGCAACTAACCCTGATGGTTTCTTAATGACAGAGCTGCAAGGGAAAACTGCTACACCAACACTGTATTTGGTTATTGCTGGTTTAATTATGGTAATCACCTTGTGGCTGTCAAGAAAAGCAAAATCAGTGGTTAAAACGTCACTCGATTTAAGTAGTCAGGATGAAGTAGATGAGCGCTTTGGTTCTTCATTTATGGCGCGTTCATTGGTTCGTGGCTCGATTAAATTCAACAATGGATTACGGGCAGTAATGCCAGGGTTTTTAACCCGCACCATCGATAAACAGTTTGATCAATCGAAATACGATCATACCAATGAAAGTGGCGAAGAGGCAGTAGCCTTCGACCTTGTAAGAGCATCTGTTAACTTAGTTGTGGCAAGTATTCTTATTTCAATTGGTACTTCGTTGAAACTACCTTTATCAACCACTTATGTTACGTTTATGGTGGCAATGGGTACCTCATTAGCCGATAGAGCCTGGGGGCGCGAAAGTGCGGTGTATAGAGTAACTGGAGTAATTGCTGTAATTGGCGGTTGGTTCTTTACTGCATTTATTGCCTTCTCAGTTGCCTTCTTAATGGCCATGTTTATTTCCTGGGGCGGTGCGTATGCCATTGGATTATTGGTTGTGTTGTTAGGTATTGTAATTTATCGTACGCACGTATTGCATAAGAAAAAAGCTGCACAAAATGAAGTTGAAGATGATATAGATGATCAGGAAGTTGTTCGTAAGGAAAACATTATGCAAAAATGTGTTTCAAACATTTCAACTAATTTATCTGAGTTCATCATCGTTTATGAGAAAATAATCACAGGCTTAGTTAGCGAGGATCGTAAGAAATTGCACGAAGCTGATCAAACTGTTATTGATCTAAATATTAAAGCTAAAAAGCTAAAAAGCAAGGTGTTTAAAACACTTAAGAAGCTTGAAGATGATTCAATTGAAACCGGTCCTTATTACGTGCAGGTGCTTGACTATTTGCGAGAAATGGCACACAGTTTAACATTTATCTCACAACCGAGTTACGAGCATATTAATAACAACCATAAAGGTTTGCAAGAGAAGCAAATTAAGAACCTTACAGGGATTAGTAAGAATATCTCCATTATGTTCGGCAGTTTAATCCACTCCATAGAAACGAGTGATTACACCGAGATGGACGAAATTATGCAACAACAAGAGGAGCTTATGAATAAGCTTGAAAAGTTGAAGAAAGAGCATATTAAGGCCCTAAAGCGCGACGAAGCAGGTACAAGAAATAGTATGTTGTATTTTAGTCTCATTTATGAAACTAAAAACTTATTACTACAATCAGTAAACTTACTTAAAGCGCAACGCGACTTTATTATCGAGAATAAATAGCTAAAAAATACAGACCATCAGCAGATTGCTACGAGCCTGGGAGAGCTCAAATCTAGACTGATGGTCTGTGTTTTATTTATCAGAAACAATTCAAATTATTTTATATGAGAAAAGAAACTATACTATTTGTTCTGCTGACTTTGCTCTTGCTAAACCCTGGTTACAGTCAGCAATTAGAGGATACTTTTAAGCCATCGGGAAAAGTTTATGGTCGGGTATTTTCTAATGTACATGGTGGTTTTGTTGGTGGAGACAATAGCTCAGCATTTGAAATTACACAAGCTTATTTTGGATATAAGTACAATATGAGCGAGCATTTTTCAGCAGATATTAAGCTGGATATTGGCGATCCTGTTGAGGCTTCTTATTCTAAGCTTAAGCGATATGCTTACTTTAAATTGGCGCAGCTCCAGTATAAAAAGGATGATTTAACTTTTCGTTTTGGTATTATCGGAATGAAACAGTTTAAGCTACAGGAGAACTTTTGGACTCGAAAATTTGTAAAGAAAACCTTTCAGGATTATTATAAGTTTGGAGCCAGTGCCGATATTGGTGCTGCTGTTGCTTATCAATTTTTACCTTGGTTAAACGTTGAGGCGCTTGTGATGAATGGCGAAGGATACAAAGATCTGCAAACCGATAATACATATAAAGGAGGATTAGGCCTTACCATGAAACCAGTTAAGGGGCTTACGCTTTATGCATATTCCGACTTTTCTAATAAGAGTATGTGGAATACTTCATATTCATTTTTTGCCGGATACAAGTATAAAAAAGCAAGCATTGGAGCAGAATATAATTTGCAGGACAATGTTGACTTTGTTGATAATAAGAAAAGAGAAGGTAACTCGGTTTATGCATCCTATGCCTTATTTGAAAAGTGGGAGCTTTTTGCCCGATACGACCGACTACGTTCAAATAAACTTGAAGACGATGCACAGGAATGGAATGCTTCTACAGAAGTAAAACCTTATCCTAAGAGCGATGGTGATTATGTAATTGGAGGTATTCAATTTACCCCAATTAAAAAAGTAAAAATAGCTTTCGACGTAGAATACTACATCCCGAAAATAGCTATTGATGATCCTCAAATGTTTGGATTCGTACATTTCCAATTCGACCTATAATAGACCTAAAAATAGATAGAAAAAAAGGTGCACGATTAATCGTGCACCTTTTTTGTTAACGCTATAAATTCTACTAATAAGCAGGATATGTTTAAATTACTTGTCTTAAATCTTTAATATTTTTCTTCTAATAATTCCACTTTCCGACTCAATAGTAAGGATGTACGAGCCAACAGACAAAGAGCTTAAATCAATACTATTCATACTAGCAGATAGTGTAGCTTTGTAAAGTAATGCACCAGATAGATCGGTGATAACAGCCGAACCTTCACCTAGTGGATTGTTAAAATTTATTGAAGAGCTTACAGGATTTGGGTATAGTTCTAGTTCAGGCTTTATAGTTTGCTCAATGGCATTGCCGCCCTGAATGAACCGAAGATTGTCAACTATCGCATACTCGTTGGGGCTTCCGCCAACATTTAGATAGCCAAGCTCTAATAAATACTGAAAGCTATTTGCTGGTGGAGTAAAATTGAAAACTCCTTGCGTAAAGTTACCATAGTTTGTTACTTGCTCAGAAGACCAGTAAAAGTCATCAAGATATTCACCGTCTTCCGCATAGAAATATACGGATATAGACAGGCCATTCCATAAGGAACTTGTATTGTTCTGTACAAGGTAATCAAAAGTAATTCCTGCTATACTTGAAGTTAAATTATCATATTGGCTAACTTGGGTTCCTATTAATGTACCGTTGTCGTAACAAGAGCCAAAAAGTATGGCATAGTTTCCATCTGTATGATTATTAACACCAGCTATAGCATTAGATTCAATAGCATTTGCAGTATTAATAGTCCAGTCATCCGGGTATAAAAGCCCATTATTACTTGTCCAGTTCTCGAAACTGAAATTCTTAATTTCTTGCACTTGAGTGTAAGCATTTAGAAAGAATAAACTTCCCAATACACAGAGTAGTAGTTTTTTCATCTAGTTAGGATTAAATAAAATTATTGTCCAATTACCAATTTGTTGAATTAACGCTAAATGTAGTAATTATTGATGTTTGAAGAATACCGACATGATAATTCAAACTTGTTCTAAGTAGGTGTAATACTCACTACAACATAGCGAGGACGCTAGGCTGAACGGAAGGGCATTTTTTTATTTCTTTAAATCTATTAGTTTTATTTTCATGTTCAATGAAACATGGTGTCCACTAAGTTTGTAGTAATTTAATTGACTAATATTAAAATTATATCCATAAGTTAAATTTAAGACACCTAAAGCAGACACGCCAATCTCTGGACTAAAATAGAATTGACTGTTATTAAAATCGGTATAATTTATTAAGCTAACACGACCACACATAATCAAAAGAGCACCACTTATTTCATATCCAATTTTTGAGCTGAAAAGGCCATTGGTTTTATTAGTATAGCCAAAATCTATGAATGGTCCATAATGACCAGCACCTTCAAAAATAGAGGCACGGATTTTATTTGTTAATGAAAACCCTACATTGAATTCATGTGCTGTGGCAAAATTATAAGTACACCTTAAATTGAGGTCGTCAAATGATGGACCAATACTTTCTTGGTCTTGTCCACATACGCTGTAACTAAGAGCTATTAAAGCTGCGATTATATGAATTGTTATTATTTTCATTTTCGATTTTGTTCAGCATGGTGTCCTGGCTAGGCCGAACGGGATTCTTTTCTTACTAAATGAAAACTTAAAAATAATGCAACACAAAAACCAATAATCATCGACACAATAATATCATGATTAATTGGATCTTGCCCTGACTTAAAGAGGTAATTAAGTCCACGCACACCAAAGAAATGACCTGGTACCAATATCATGAAGAAGAATAGAAACTTTCGAATATATTTCATTTGTAAATTTTTAGAGTTTAACTTTAAATCGCTCGTTCAGCATTGCTTCCTCGCTATGTCGGAGTAACCGACTCCTATGGCCGTATAAGTTAAGAAGCTGTTTTCCATCTTGCTGTAATTATCGGTCTTTATTTCTTTCAATATCGGTCAGTTTATTATTTGTGATCTTCTTTAAAGATATTATTAAAAGAATGGCAATAAGAAGAATTATTCCAAATACTATGAAGCACAATGAAGCATTTTTCTCATACAGCAGTGCCCCTAGAAACAATAGACTGTTTGATAATGCAATCACAAACAAGGAGATTCCTTGTAAGAAACCCTTGTATTTTATTGGAGAACTTCTGTAAATCGAATACAAAATCGCAGGAGAAATAAGAGTCTCGGCTATGATTAATAATACATACGATTGAATAAATATACTCTTCTCATTTATCAGTTTTGATAAAGGTGTAAAACTTGCAATTAATACAAATGCAGCTATTGAAAAAATGAGTCCAATTATTATGAAGTTAAAAATTTTCCCCCAATTTAATTTCTTTAATCGAACTATGAATATTGCAAATAAAAACAAGAAGATGAATGAAATGTATTTTTCAATATCGTTTAGAGTTTGATTTAGGTCATCCGCATTCTCTATGTAATCCATTATTGCGAACGTAAAAGTCAGACCCTTTTGATTCAATGCAAACCTAATTAATACTCCTATTGCAAGAATCGAAACCAATATTATTGTATTTAAATTCTTTGACTTAGTATTTATCAAATTGGATTTCTGTTCTGCGATTAAGTTGATTTTATTATACTGGATTTTAAATTTCAAAAACAGAAATAGTGATAATAAGCCAAATAAAGCTGCAACTAAAAATATTGAATTAATGCCAAAAGAGTCTTTAAGGAAAATTGAAAGTGGTGGGGCTATTAATGCTCCTAAATTTACAGTAATTGTAAATAGAACAAAACCTGAAAGTCCAACTATTTCATTTCCTTTTTCATTATAAATATTACCTAAAAAAACGATTATGTTTGGGGAGATGAGACCAATGCCAATTGCCAAAATGATCAAGGCAGTTATTGTTATATAACTAATGCTTGGTAAGAATGCTATTGCTAAATACATTAAAGGCAAAAGGATAAAGCCTGCTTTTACAATTTTCATTCTGTCCTTTAAGTCTCCGAGAAGTCCGGAAAATAGAGTTGTAAATCCTATGATACCATAGAAAGCACTATAATAGTATCCTACAGCAACTGATTCAAGCTTTAGTGAATCCATCAAGTATTGAAGAAGAATCGCCATTATTAAATAAAATGCCAATCTTTCAAAAGCCTTTGAGGTCAATAATAATCTAATTCCTGATTTTTGTTCGTTATTCAATGTATTGTTCATCTCTTCAGATTGATGTAAGTTATTAGTTCAATTATACACTATGCTGAATGTAAATTCTATTAGAGTAGTCCTTTCAAATAGTTAATTAGGATGCTAGTAGCAATGAATCAAAGATATAAAATTTAGAATCTAATATCTGCTTATAATGCTATTATCAAAATATGCTGAACATCATTTTTTAGCCTGATAAACGTCATGCAACTCAACGAATGGTTTATCGTATTTTCACATCATTAATAATTAGAGGTGTGAATCATGTACAAAATAACAGAGCATCCGATACTCGAGATAGCAACAGAAGAATTAGTTGAATTTAAATTCAACGGCGAAAATATAAAAGGTCAGAAAGGAAGAACCATAGCCGCTGCCTTGCACATTGCCGGACACCCGGTTCATAGTCATTCATTACGCGACAGAAACCGCTCATTAGAATGTGGAATTGGTAAGTGTGGTGCTTGCGAGATGTTGGTTGATGGTCAGATTAAAAGAATCTGTATTACCAAAATTGATGATGTAAAAGAGGTACGCGAAGTATCGAAAGATTACACGCCAAATGTGCTTCCTTTTAAATTAGAGAATTCGGTAAAAGTTTACAAAACTCAGGTGGTTATTATTGGCGCTGGCCCGGCTGGATTAGCTTGTCGCGAAGAGCTGAATAAGAATAATATTGAGAATATTGTTCTGGATAATAACGATGAGATTGGTGGTCAGTTTTTAATGCAAACGCACCAGTTCTTTTTCTTCGAGAAAGAGAAGAAGTTCGGAGGCATGCGTGGTTTCGACATTGCTCAAACCCTTGCTGGTGAAACCCACGATGGTATTTTCTTAAATGCTACCGTTTGGGATTTATTGGAAGGAAAGCGCGTTGCTGTTAAGAATATTAAAACAGAAGAGGTATTTTATGTTGATGCGGAACATTTGGTAATTGCCACTGGTGCTGTGCCGTTTATGCCAACCTTCGAGAACGATGATCTTCCGGGCGTTTATACAGCGGCGGTGGTTCAAAAGATGATGAACCAGGAGTTCACGCTTCTAGGGAAAAATATACTTACCGTTGGTGCTGGTAATATTGGTTACCTAACTTCATATCAGTTAATGCAAGCTGGCGCCAATGTAAAAGCGATTATTGAAGCTCAGAATAAAGAGGGTGGTTTCCCTGTTCAGGCCAATCGTGTGCGTCGTTTGGGTATTCCTGTTATTCTATCACACATTTTGCTAAAGGCTATTCCGAATGCTGATAATACAGGCGTAATTGGGGCTGTGGTTGCCGAAGCGGAAAACTTCAAACCAGTACCGGGAACGGAAAAAACCATCATGGATATTGATGCCATTAATATTTGTACTGGTTTGGTGCCTGATGATCAACTATTGATTAAGGGTAAAGAAGTATTCGGACGTACTGTTTATGGTGCTGGTGATGCCATACGAATTGGCGAAGGAACATCAGCTGTTGTTCGTGGAAAGCAAGTTGCTTTCGAGATTCTGGAAGAAATGGGTGCCCGTTACAATTACAATGAGTATCTGGCCACATCGAAAGAATACATCGATTCGCAGCAGCATCCGGTTAAGGTAATTGATGGGCCTGCAATGCCAACAGAAGAGCGCATGATGCAAAAGCCATTTGTGTTGATTGATTGCTTATACGGTTTTGCCTGTAATCCTTGTGAGTTTGCTTGTCCACATGGTGCTATAACAAAAACGTCGACCAGTACGGTTCCTCGCTTAGATTTTGATAAGTGTGTGGGCTGTATGGATTGTGTTTATCAATGTCCGGGATTAGCCATATTTGGTTATGCGCCAAAAAAGGATTGGTTGTTCTTGCCAATCGAATATGCTGTTGAGCTTGATGCGCCTGTTTATCTGGTTGATAATAATGGCAAGATTTTAGGCGACGGCGTGATTGAGAAAGTTCTTAAGAAGAAAAACAAAACAAATATTGCACGTGTAAAATCACTAGACATACATGGAGCTGATTTATGCAACGTGCGCGGATTTATTGTAAAGGATAAATATCCACAGAAAGTTACTTTTGGCGCTGTTGAAGATATCCCAACAGTTGAGAAATATGTTTGCCATTGCGACGATGTAAGCTTAGACGAGATTTTGAAAACCATTGGCGATCGTAAGTTTATCTCGGTTGATGAGGTTAAGCACACCACTCGCCTCGGAATGGGTGCTTGTCGTGGTAAGCGCTGTATCAAGCGACTTAAGCAAGTTATTGGCGATTACGGAATTTCCATTGTTGGTGATGCAACACCTCGCGGACCACTCTCTAATCAGGTGGCCATGGGTGAGCTCTATCCTAAGAATGTAAAGGAAGAGGTTATTGCCTGCAAGCATAAAAAGGAGCCGAAGGTTGTTAAGGTTGATTCATTGATTGCTGGTGGTGGAATTGGCGGTAGTGCTTTGTTCCGT
>JBFHES010000193.1:0-8979 GCA_041584015.1 Bacteroidales bacterium | reverse complement strand
GTATCTCGATTATCAGAATAACTTTTAATGCAATCTTTCACTAGTTCGGATTGGCCATTGAGCGTTGACAGATCGCAATAGCCAAATCCTTTATATTTCCCATTCTCAACGAGTACAATACTTCTTTCTTCATTATTTCGTCCTTTATCAATCACCATAAAATTATTGTTGATAAACTCGAAACGACTTATAGCTTCTTCAGCCCTTTTGTTGTAATCATCAGCAGATTCTTTTCCTATGCATGCACCCTTGCATTCACTAATACCGTAATGAAAACATGCACCATCCGTTTGATAAACACCGCAAAGTTTCTGACATAGTTGAAACTCTGTGATCAATCTATGCATATGGTTTTTTGCTTCTTCCTGCGATGAGAATGCTGTTAAGGGTGAATCTGTTCTGTTAGTTTTACCTATCTGTAAACGCATATATCCCTTCTGGTCGTAATATTTATAGAATCCATTAGTAAACGAAGAACGGCGTTGTGCATGATTAAAAATTGGTTTATGTTTTTTTATTTCATCAGATTCAAGCAATAGTGCAATTAATTCACTTCCGGTTTCCTGATAGTGAATATCGACAATGGAACCTTTCATTTTTATTGAACGTGCTGATTTTTCATTACCAAAGTGCTGAATAATCCTTTTCTGAATATTGTTACTTTTTCCGATGTATATTAGCTCTTCATCATCGTTAAAAAAATAATATACACCAGCTGTTTTGGGCAGCTTGTATATTTTGTCCGGATTGAAGTTATGATGAATGCCCGAAAGAATTAGTTTTTTTGCAGGTTGCATTAAACCTTTATTTTTATCCAGTTCCAGAAGCCTCTCGAATAAGTAAACCGTCGCAAGGGCATCACCAGCAGCCCTATGTCGTCCATTAATTTCGATACCAAGTTCATCGCATAGTTTTCCTAAGCTGTACGATTTTTTGCCTGGCATTAGCTTACGGCTAAGCTTTACCGTGCATAGTTGCTTGCGTGAATAATCATATCCCAGACTTTTAAATTCCTGTTTAACAAAACTGTAATCGAAATTTGAGTTATGTGCAACAAATACCATCCCTTCGGTAATCTCAACAATTTCTTTTGCTACTTCATAAAAGCGAGGGGCATCAGCTACCATCTCATTAGTAATTCCTGTAAGGGAAGTTATAAAGTATGGAATGCTGCGCTCAGGATTTATGAGCGTAGAGTATTCTTTAATCACCTTTTCACCATCATGCACATATATGGCGATCTCTGTTATTTTTTCAGTGTGTGCGCTTCCACCAGTGGTCTCTATATCAATAATTGCATACATCACTTCAAAAGTAGAAATTGAATATTTGTCAGCAACAATTTGTTGATAAATATTCTGAATTGTTTTTTTGTATAAAATATCGCACTTTTGATTGAGCTAAGAGGGAAGATTATGAAAGAATCATTGGAAGTTTTAGACAGTATTCGTTTAAATTTTAATGCCGACAGTTTGCTAATTTTGAATATGACACTTGCCATTATTATGTTTGGTGTTGCATTAGAAATTAAACTAGATAATTTCAAGAAACTAATTAAAGACCCAAAGCCTGCCTTGGTTGGTATCTTTTCGCAGTTTATTGTTTTACCTGCACTTACCTTTCTATTGGCTTATTTAATTCAGCCTTCAACAACTGTTGCATTGGGAATGATTTTAGTGGCTTCTTGTCCGGGCGGAAATGTTTCAAATTTTATGTCGGTTATGGCAAAGGGCAATACAGCGCTATCAGTTAGTTTAACTGCTTTTGCAACCTTGGCTGCTATCGTACTGACACCGCTAAACTTTGCTTTTTGGGGAGGATTGTACAGTGCTACAAGCCCTGCTTATCAGCCTATTGAAATTGATCCATACAGCATGTTTCAGACAGTATTTATCATTTTAGGTATTCCATTAATATTAGGTATGTGGTTCGCTAAAAAGTTCCCAGAGTTAACACTAAAGATATCTAAACCTTTAAGAATGATATCGATACTTATTTTTATGGGTTATGTAGTAATTGCTTTACTTAAAAATTACGACTATTTTATTGATTACGTGCACCTTGTGCTGCTTATAGTGCTCGCTCATAACGCAGTCGCTTTATTTACTGGATTCTCACTTAGTGCACTGTTTAAATTAGCAAAGCCCGATAGACGCTCAATTACCATTGAAACCGGAATACAAAACTCAGGTTTGGCATTGGTGCTTATCTTTAATCCTAAGATTTTTCCTGAAGAGCTGCAGGTGGGTGGAATGGCGATTATTGCTGCGTGGTGGGGAATATGGCATATATTGTCAGGTTTAACCATCGCCTACTTTTGGTCTAAAAAGAAGCTCGTTTTAGGATAATGCCACTTATAAAAGAGTAGTTTTTTATTGGTAAACATATCTAATTACTAAATGTATTAGACTTATCAGGTAATCCAACCTCATTTTCTATTAGACAGATTATAGATAGCAAAGCATGCTTTTAAATGATTATGTTTTTATTTAACTTCGCGTCGGATGTTTCTGGTGTGTAAGTTGTTGTTAGTCAAGGGGGGTGAGTTAGCGGCAGCTTAAATGTTAGATGAAAAATGAATAGAAAATGAAATATCAAGCGTATTCTTTACACAATTATTTAGAAATTCCTCAAATTGATAGGCTTTCTGAAGAAGACAAACGAGAAATTGAGGTAGTAGGAAATGTATTGCCTTTTAAAACGAACAATTATGTTGTTAATGAGCTAATTGATTGGGATAATTTTAAAACCGATCCGATGTTCATTCTGAATTTTCCACAAAAAGGAATGCTTTCGGAAGAGGATTACAATAAGATGGCTGCGGTAATTGATTCAGGTGCTACCACAGCTGAGGTTAAAAAGGCAGCAAATCAAATCCGTTTAAAGCTTAATCCGCATCCAGCGGGCCAGCTTGAGCATAATGTTCCTGAACTGAATGGCGAAAAGTTAATGGGCGTGCAGCACAAGTATGATGAAACCATGCTGTTCTTTCCATCACAAGGTCAAACCTGTCATGCATATTGTACTTTCTGTTTTCGTTGGCCACAGTTTGTAGGCCTTGGGGATTATAAGTTTGCCATGAAACAAGGTGAGCAAATGGTTGCTTATTTAAAGCTTCATCCGGAAATTACCGACATATTGTTTACCGGTGGTGATCCGATGTTCATGAAGGCTAGTATTTTCAAGCAATATATTGATCAAATACTTGATGCTGATTTACCAAATCTTGTAAATATTAGAGTGGGAACCAAGTCGCTGGCATTTTGGCCGTACCGATATTTAACCGATGATGATGCTTCCGCCATGTTGAATGTTTTCAGACGCATTGTTGACTCAGGTAAGAATCTGGCATTTATGGCTCATTTTAATCATTATAAAGAATTACAAACAAGTTCTGTAAAAGGAGCCATCGAGCGAATTCAAAGAACTGGAGCAATTATTCGAACACAATCACCGGTACTTGAACATATTAATGCAAGTAGCGATGTTTGGCAAACGATGTGGGCAGAGCAGGTAAGAATGGGAATGGTACCTTATTATATGTTCCTTGCCAGAGATACTGGTGCGCGTGATTATTTTGCTGTACCAATTGTAAATGCGTGGAAAATTTTCCGTGGAGCTTATTCTCACTTAAGTGGAATTAGTCGTACCGTTCGTGGACCGAGCATGTCGGCAAACCCTGGTAAGGTAAGTGTACTTGGAGTTTCTGAAGTAAATGGCGAAAAGGTTATTATGTTACGATTTATCCAGGGAAGAAATACTGACTGGGTTGGTAAACCATTTTTTGCAAAGTACGACGAAAAAGCGCTTTGGTTGGATGAATTAGTTCCTGCCTTCGGTGAAGAGAAGTTTTTCTATGAAGATGAATTAAATACAATGCAAGGATAGTGTTGCATAATAGTCTGGTACAGTAAAAGGGTAAAATCAACTGATTTTACCCTTTTACTTTATTATCAGTATTCCGTTTGCTACTAAAGAACCAATATTCTACTTCGGTACGTTTCACTTGCCGAACTTACCTCAATGATGTAAACACCCTTTGGTGTATTCATAGCAATTCTAGATGTGGCAACATTATTATCGTAGCTTACCTCATGTTGCATGGGAGCACCACTATTGTTAAACCATCTGACAGCTTCAATGTTGTTCTTCAAATGCTTAATATATAAAGTGTGCTTAACAGGATTAGGATAAATAATAAACTGCTCCATTGGAGCGGCATTTTCAATACCAATAGCCGAACTTAACAAACTTTTAGAAGCAACGATAATTGGAGTTATATCCGCATTCTTATAAAAATACTTGAATGTATCAATCTCGGTGCTCGAATGTGAAAACATTTCGGCCAACCATTTACCTGAGCTTGTTTGATAATGCACCTTAGCTGTTATATTAAGATCTTCCTGCAAATTGTTAAGAGGAATGTTGTAATGTATAATATCATTACCGCTCCCTTCAATTCCATTGCTGTGATTAAAGTCGGGATCCGTGCTCGCATTACCAACAATTTTAACCGTGTCGTAACTATTGTGCCCGTTACTAAAACCAGACGGAACCAGACGGTTGTCTTTTAATTGGTGATCGGCATACATAAGCACTGTTGTAGGAATGCCCTGATAATCGCCCATTACCATTTCATATATTTGTACTTGTTGAGGATTGTTGATTGTATTGTAATGAGGTTCAATTCCTGAAACTTCGTTTATTAAATCATAATTACTATTCAATTTACCACTGTGGAATATGGTATCATTGGTTGCCGTTTCTGCAATTAATTCAACAAATACGCGTCTGCTCGGGAATCCTCCAGGGAACTTATGCCCGGTCATATTGCTTAATTCAACATTAATAAATAGCGTATCAATGGTTCTGGATTGTTCTGTAATCTCTAATTCCAGCGTTCGCTCATAGAGCATTTCCTCTGTTCGTGCAATTGTAGTATCAAAGTTAGCCGATGTTGCAGTAATGCCAAGTTCATTGGTAAATTGCTTAAGCAGTTTCAACATAAACACATTGCCTCCTGCTAAGACATGCTTCCCAAATGGTGTGCGTTCATCATCAAACCAAGGTGGATTTGAGCTGATAACAACTGGAGTTTCATTTTGGGGAATATGGCAATCCTGACAACTTGTTCCGTTTTGCGAGAAGTCTGAATTTAACCATTCGTGGTAAATGGCCTGTTCAACAAAGTCGTTCCCGGTTAATGTGCCATTGTAGTCTACACTATGTGTAATTAAAGTATGGCAAGAGGCACAGAGTTTTGAATCATTAATGTGTGGTGCATGAGTAGCTGTATATCCTGTATGATTGAACATTGGATTTGTAAACGGCGCTTCATACGGACCGTAAACTTCCGCCTGATCATTAATATCGAAATTACCTGAAATGTTGCCTAATGAGCTTGATGGAATTTGATGACAAACGGTGCAATTAACACCGTCGCGTGCCATTGTGTCCAGTTCTAATTCTGCTATCGAATAAGTACTTTGTCCGTTATGGTGTGCATCCCAATTCGCTGCAGGAGCATGACATCTGGTGCATTTATCTTCTATGGCCTGTTGCAATCCAGGATTAACAATAACTTCATGACTTACCTTTGCTCTCCAAAGAGGATCTTTAGCGGCATTAGCCATCATCGTCGACCGCCAATCGTCTAATATACCCATTGGTTCTCCTAAGTTGTCTTCAATAGCATTATGACACATCAAGCACTCGCCACTTGTTGCAAATAGCGTATTGTAACCATATGGCAGATCAGTGTTTCTGGTACTTTCGTTATTTTTGACAAATCCATAGATTAAGAATAAACCTAATATGAACAATGTTGCTAACGGTAGTGATCTATTTTTCATGAGCAGCTGAATTAGTAAATCAAAACTACTAAAAAATGATCAGATTATATAGATAATTAGATGTATTGTTTATAGTTAATGTGCTACCATGCAGAGCTAATTTGTGGGCAATAGAGAACTACCTATGAATAGTCGTTTACATTTCCAACATTGTTAATCTGTCGATTGCTATAGTACGGCTGCTTCCGCAGATTATTTCTTCTGCTTTAAAATTATCGCACACTGCCGGGCGATCTGGCGAGTTAAAAATGGAACAACTGAAATCTTCGGAAAGATGTATGCAGCGCGTAAATGCTGGTTTGCCATTTGGCATACCGGGCAGAGGAGAGGAGATGGAGGGGATGATACAGCAAGCACCACAATTGGGTCGACATTCCATTTTGTAAATTTTGAAATAAAAAAAGGCAGGAATCTGTATTTAAAGATTCCTGCCTTCAAATTATCGATTATGTTTTTATCTACAGATTCTCAAGCAAATAGTTTGTTTTTTTTGTATAAAGGTGATAACGCGTATTTCCACCGTAAATGCTATGATTTCTATTGGTGTATATCATCATATCAAACTGCTTATTAGCTTGTACCAGTTTCTCAATAAACTCCATTGTATTTTGCACATGAACGTTATCATCTGCACTACCATGGCAAATTAGGTAATTACCTTGTAATTGGTCTGCAAAGAATAGTGGAGAGTTATCGTCGTAACCATCTGGGTTCTCCTGTGGAGTACGCATGAATCGTTCGGTATAAATATTGTCGTAAAAACGCCAGTTAGTAACAGGAGCTACTGCAATACCGGCTTTAAAAATGCCATTTCCTTTTTCCATACAAAGGGTTGAAATGAATCCACCAAAGCTCCATCCCCAAATTCCGATGCGATCCGGATCGATAAAATTTAAAGTTTGTAAGTATTTTGCGGCTTCTATTTGATCAATGGTTTCGTACTTGCCAAGTTGCATGTAGGTCATTTTTCTAAACTCTTCGCCTCTGGCTCCTGTACCTCTGCCATCAACAGAAACAACAATGTAACCTTTTGCAGCTAAAACTTGTTCCCAACCAAAGCCCCAGCGATTAAGCACTTCTTGTGAGTTAGGACCGCTATACTGTGTCATTAAAACAGGATATTTTTTCGTCTCATCAAAGTTAGCTGGCTTAACAATCGATGCATTTAACTCAACACCTTCTGACGTTTTAAAAGTAAAAAACTCAGCATAATTGAATTGATATTCAGCTAAGGTCTTTTTTAGGTAATCATTACTCTGCAAACTTCTGATCAATTTACCTTTGGCATTGTGCAAGGTAACAAGGGTGGGCGTGTTAGAAGAACTAAAGTTATTGATATAATATTTATAGCTGGAGCTAAAACTAGCACTGTTGGTTCCACTTTGGGTAGATAGTTTTTTCTTGTTCTTGCCATTTAGCTTTATTGAATAAACGTCTCGTAAAATTGGCGATGCCTCTGCGCTCTGGTAGTAGAACGTTTTCTTTCTACTATCATAACCAATAAACTCTGTTACGTCCCAGTTTCCCTTAGTTATCTGGCTAACCTGATTTCCCGCTAAATCCATCAGATAAAGATGTGCATAGCCATCTTTTTCGCTCATCATTACAAAATGTTTCTTGTCATCAAGAAATTGTAAATCATCGAAATATGACTCATCAATATAATATTTGTTTTCTTCTGTATAAATAACTTTGGTTGTGCCATCTTCAGGATTTGCAAAAAGTAACTCGAGCTTGTTTTGTAATCTGTTCAATCTGAATACGCAAAGCTTCGAAGCATCTTGAGTCCAGCGTAAGCGTGGAATATAGATATCTGTCTCTGTACCTATGTTAATGCTTTGTGTTTTTTTATTTGCAAGATTATAAGCATGCACACTAACAACAGAGTTGTCTTCTCCACATTTAGGATATTTCCAAACACGATTTTCCGGATACAGTTTGTTCTCTTCAATGGTCGGGTTTGTTCCGGCAAACATTGTCATGCCAAATTCCTTTACATTCGTTTCGTTGAACTTGATGTACGCAATTGTGCTGCCGTCAGGAGACCAATGAAATGCTTGATTGAATTCAAACTCTTCCTCGTAAACCCAGTCAGGAGCACCGTTGATAATATGATTGAATTTACCATCGGTAGTAACTTGCATTTCCTTTCCCGTAGCCAGATCAACGTAGAAAATATTATTCTCACGTACAAATGCTACTTTCGATCCATCAGGTGAAAAGGTTGCCAATTGCTGTCTTCCATTTTCTGAAAGTGCTTTAGTGGTTTTACCTTTAATATCGTAAATGTAATAAGAAGCTGTAAATGATCTTCTGTAAATGGCTTCCTGATCGGTAACTAATAAAATTTGAGATTCATCTGCACTAAATTCGTAGTTAGAGATACCATTGATTTCAACCTCCTTTATCCAGCTCAGCTTGCAAAGTGTATCCACTACATTACCCGATTTGTACGACGACTTAACAATCGCACTTCCTCTTCCGGCAACGCTAGAATAATGCAAGCCATCATTCATCGAGCGAATGCCACGAACACCTCTTGCATAATATTTATATTCTTTAAGCCATTCATCAATTGTAGCTTGTTTTGTTCCTTGCTGTGCAAATGTAACTGTTGACATGAGCGTAGCAATAACAATAAGAAATAGAAACGGTCTCTTCATTTTAATTGGTTTTTATATGGTGATGGCAAAAATAAAAAAGAAACGGCAGATAATGGCACAAAACTTAAATAGCTCATTTCAAAATTCCAATTGAATGGGCTTAGAAGCAAATAGGAGCGATACCAGGAAAAACATAAGTAAGTTTTTTTTGTTATTTTAGTGAAAGGTTTAAAGGGCTTAAAATGAAATTTCTAAAACTAATAAGTGCGTTATTGCTATGCTCTGTCTTTTGTATTGGTGTAAGTCAGGCTCAAGTTGATAGCCTGATAGCACAACTGGATGGAGATTTAAGCGCCAACGAACGAGCTACTATATTGAATCAGCTCTGCTTAAGCCTTTGTTATTCAAATCCTGATACAGCTCTGTATTATGGCAAACAAGCAGTTATTGTAGGTAAAGAATCTAGTAATGACACCATTTTAGGTAAGGCATATAATCGTATTGGCATTGTAATGGACGTTACT
>JBFHES010000192.1:0-9067 GCA_041584015.1 Bacteroidales bacterium | reverse complement strand
TTGTATTAGCTATAGCTTATTACTTAATTTGATAAACTTACTCTAATGAGCCCTAAGGTAGGCAAATTCAATAAAAAGTATTGATTATTTTTTCTTAAGCCCTTGCGAAAGCAGCTAGAAAAAAGCTCTCAGTTGCACGTTACCAGTGTGCAAGGCCCTGGAGCTTGCCGATTTACGTCCGAAGTAAGAAATGTTTAGTTGCATGTTTTCTGTTACGTTTTGCTGGTACTGCAGCTCCCAGGTAAAATTGTCACCGGGCTTTAAACCTCCCAGCATTTCATAGGCTATTGATGTATTTAGATCTTCTGCGTTGTAGCTAATGTCGATGTAATTTAGCTTTAGTAGTGCTGTTCCTTTTTGTAAAAGTTTAAGATTTGCTTCAGCACTATATTTCAACTCTGTTGAGTTTTCAGTACTTAAGCTATTTACTTTATCGGTTGCAGTTAGTCTGCTTGTAATTTCAATATCGATGCTTGGCTGATAAACTAAACTTGCCTCTGCCTTTCCATAGGCAATGCTGAAATTTTTCGTAGAGAAGAACTCAGAGCTGAATTGTTTACTACCTTCCTCTAACATGGAGTTTAATATTAGCTTAGAGATGACTCTCCATCGCAATTTGATACTGTTAAATTGGTGGGCTCTTGCATCGATTCCATTGGTGAGCAGCGATTTATTTTCCACTTTGCTGTAGATGTGATCAACTCCATACTTCGGATTTCCTTTATTAAAGGAGAAGATGTTTCGGAGTGTAGCATTGAGGCTGCGTAGATTTTCTGATTGATAACTACTATAGAATGGATTTAAGTTCTCGCTAATGCTGATATTGTTATTCTTTCCATTGATTCGGAAATTGCTGGTATTGCTAAAACGTTTAAGTGTTTTGTTCAGCTTGGTTTGCTTTTTCAGCAACTTGGCTAAACTTATGTTAAGGTTCTGGCTAAACTGATTGGTAAGCACTTTTTCATAGTTGCTGCCTGGCACAAACAGACGAATGTAATTAGCGGTGTCTTGATAAATTGCCGTTTCAAACTCATCGAGTTGGGTAATGCCATCGCTGTTGTAGTCGTTCCAAATAAACTGCCCCTGCCCGGCGGTTACTTTCAGAAATTGATATTCTTTAATTAATTCTAAACCCGAACCAATCTCATAAAATGTATTGCTCCTGATAGCTCCTTTCAAAAGCACCATCGACCAGTTGATTCTACCATTGAAATTGTCTTCGTCTTTTGCTTCCAGATTGGTGAAGTTTTTATTGAAGGTCAGCTTGCGATAGGTAAATACAGTACTCAGTTTGTTTCGCTGGTTGAATAGAATTGTTGCTCCGGCTTTCAGATCTTTGGAGGTGGAGCTTTGGATTAGTGCATTCTCGAAAGGCAATTCATCCGATCTCCATGCATAGCTTGCAAAAAAAGATGACTGCATGGTATCGGGCGATTGTAGATATATTTCGAAATTATTAAAGTTATAGCTGTTGGCTAGCAAGCTATCTGTGCTAAGGCTTGTCCATCGATTTTGCTCAGATTCTTCCCGAAGGCCCAGCGTAATTCTTTTAAGATTCTGCTTTATATCAACCTGGTGCCGTAAAAAGCCTGTTTCATTTATAGAATTATTGGAGAATAAGTAGCTGCCGTTTGCCGCAATTATTGTTTGTCCAAATTGAGCATTGGTGTTTAAGGTGTTCCTGTAAGCGTTTATATTGCCCGGTCTGTTTAGTAATTCGAATTGATAGCGGGCTTGCTTCTTTGTGGATTTACTAATGTCGAAGCTACCGGTAATGTGGTGTTCATCTGCTTGTGTTTCTGTTTCTTGTAAATTCCAGTCGCGTTCAAATTCCACCGAACGAAATCTATCCGCTGGGTCAAAGTAGGAATTGATGAGTTGGTAATCGATACTCGCCAGACCACGGATGGAGTCGCGCCCCAGTATTTTTCTTTTTGTGTTTAGCTTAATGGCATAGCCAACATTATCATTTTTATCTTTCTCAGAATAGGTGTTTATGTCGTTATTGCTCAACGAGAATTCGAAAGTACTACTTAGTTTTTCCGAGAAATGATAATCCCCGCCAAGCGCAAGTATTTGTTTCTTTCGCGGTGTAACCATTAAAATGATGGGTTCGTAGTTTCCGGTTTTATTGCCGTCAGTATCTGGTGCAGACCATTGATAAACCTTGCCGTTGGCATCTGTTTGAATTGTAGTGTAATTGCCAAAACCATCGCCAACAAATGTAAAGCCCAGGCTGTAAATGGCTTCATTCGGATTATTAGAATATACATAAACCGGCTTGTATAGGGTTCCATTGATAATGGTATCGGTTTTTCGATAAAGTACCCGGTCGTTTTGAAAACCAACACTGTCGATGTTTGAAGTGTAGGCTTGTTCAATATTATCACCAATATCTTGAAGTGTATTAATTTGTTGCTCGGATAAATCCTGTTGTAGTGGTTGGGTTTTTATGTCCTGCTCGTTATAGAGGCTTATGCGCAGCGAGCCGTTTTTAGCTTGCAGCGTGTTTTGATTATAAAGTAGATACCTGGCGTAGTTTTTATCAGAGTATTCAAACTCAATAACAATTCTTAGGTTTTGAGTGATTAGGCGGTTGGCAGTAAAAGTAAGTTCTGCAGTATTGTAATCAATAATATAATCCTTGTCTTCTCCACGAGTAAGTAGTTGACCATCTATGTATACCTTTTCCGATCCGGCTAACACAATGATGTAACTCTCGTTTTGTGCTCCCGCCAATTTATATGGTCCCTGATTTCCTTCGGTGCCATTAAAGGTCATCCGGTTGTACTTGCCTTTAGAAATGGCGCCGCTAATGCTGGTGCTTAATTTCTGCTTCTTTTCGCCCACATCCATTGTGGTTGAGAACATGGCGCCTTGGGCCTTTTTATACAACTTAAAAAAATGATCTTGCTGATGCTCAATCTCAAAATCTCCCATTTGTAATCTGGTTCGATCATTATATACGTTGATGAAAACCTTATCGAAATCCTGAATCTGCTGCGAATTGCCGTCGGGTTGGATGGGCAGGTTCTCATCCGTAATAGCTGCCTGAATTTGAAAGTCGTTGGTGAGTCTGCCCGAAAGCTGCAAGTTTAAACTGGAATTCACCACCGCATCCTGATTGTTCCCCATGCTCAGCCCACGCGAAATGCTTCCGCGTTTCTCCAGCAAGTCTTTGTCCAGATTATAGATGCGTTTTTCGCCGGTTTCATATTTATAAAATGTACCGCTGCCCGCCTTAGCAAGTATAGCTTTATTAATGTCCTTTTTGAAATATTCCTTATTAAGGAATTCTGGTAAGGTGCGATAGCTTATTTCAAGGTGCTGAAGACCGGTATCCAGAAAATGGATTGTTGAGTTAGTGATGTTGAAGCGATATTTATCTGAGCTTAGTGGTTTTCCGGCCGAAAGAATTTTTATCGATTCCGGAAGAATACTTAATGTGTCAAGAACGATTGAGTCTCCGGGCGAATGGAAAGTTTTTGAACGCAGGTTATTCAAATCCTGAGAGAATGAATTTGACACGATGAGAACCAACAATATGATACTGTAAACTATTCGCAAATCAGCACTTCGATAATTTAAATCAAAACTAATAAGTTACTGTAGAACTTGGTGCTATAAGTTTTATTATTTGCAGGTCTGCTTATTATTGTTCTTTGGTTTTTTCAATTGATTGCCAAAGAGCCTCGGCGGTTTTGTCCCAGGAGAATTTCTCGCGCTGGATTCTTGCTTGCTTTATTAGTTGATCTCTAAGATCGGGGTTGTTTGCAAGCTGCTCCATTGCGTTTGCTATTTCATGTGTATCCTCAGGATTTACAAGCAGAGCGGCATTGCCGCTTACTTCTGGAACTGAGGTTACGTTTGAGGCTATTACCGGAATTTCGGCATAGAATGCTTCCAATACCGGAATGCCAAAGCCTTCGAAGAGTGGCACGTAGGTTAAAGCCAGTGCCGAAGCCATTACATTGCTCAGATCTGCAGCAGATAAACGACCCGTAAATATTACATCTTGCTTATATGCTAATTGCTGGAAGGTATTAAACAAATCACCATTCTTGAACATTTTACCGCCAACAATAACAAGTTTTATTGAACTTCCGCTTTGTTTTTTAAACTGATCGAATGCCACCAAAAGTTTTGCAATGTTTTTACGCGGATGCAAGGCGCCAACAAAAAGGAAATAATCTTCGCTTCCTGTGTAAGTTGCTTTAGTTTGTGCTTTTATTTGTTCCGATACTGGTTGGTATTGTGCATTGGATCCATTAAAAACCACATCGATTTTAGTTGGATCGATGCCATAGGTTTTGGCAATGTCGTTTTTTGAATACTCGGAAACCGTAGCTATACGCTGGCATTTTTGCGCAAACTTTGGGAAATAGTGATTGTAATATTTCCGCATTAACCAAGGTAAGTCCTTAGGCCGATGTGCAAAGTTTATGTCGTGGATAACATCAAGCGTTTTAACATTTGTTCTTAAGGAAATATAGCCATCGGTACTAAGAAACAGATCGGCTTGGTGCTTTTTTAAAACACGCGGAACTACGAACTCAAACCAGAGATACCATAAAAATGGATGGCGTGTTGGCGGAGCTGCCACAACCGGTGTAATGTTATCTGAAAAAATAAACGCTTTGCTGTATGGTCGATCGAAGATGAAAATGAATTCATGCTCAGGATGATTCTTAGTAATTCGTTTTAATGTTTCAAAGGTGAACCAACCAATGCCTTCGAGTTTGTTAGCCAATAACAGCCTTGTGTTTACCGCAATTTTCATGAGTGGCAAAGATAGTGATTCAATGGAATATGATTACATTTTACCACAGGTGAATGTGGATGCTTTTAAAAAGACAAAGGCAGTAATGCTTAAATTACTGCCTTTGTTTATAGAGGTTTTTATGTAATTTCTAAAAGTACTGATAGCTTAACAGTCTTCTTGCAAATGCTTCACCGTAGTCCTGGAGTTTTTCGGTTGATTCGTTGTTTGGGCTAAACTTAGCAGCAATACCTTGCTGGAAGATATTTAGCTTTAAGTTTCTTAAATTGTCTTCAATAAGTTTAACGCCTTCGCCACTCCAGCCATAAGATCCAAATGCGCCGGCTAATTTGCCTTTGTCGCGCAATGGATTAACTACAGCAAATAACTTATAAATTGGTATAAGAATATTCTGGTTAATGGTTGGGCAACCAATGATAATGCCGTTTGCATGTGTTAACTTAGAATCTATTTCGCCAATTTCAATGTGCTCAATATCCAGAATTTCAACGTCCACATCATCAACAGACTCAATACCTTTTTTAATTGACTCGGCCATTTGTTTGGTGTATCCATAGGCAGATACATATGGAATGAAAACGCGTGCTTTTGTTGGGCTGGTTTCATCGAGGTATTTTTTTGCCAATGTTTCAGACATATCTACATACTTCTTCCAGTTGCTTCGCAAGATTGGCCCATGTCCCGGACAAATGGCATTTATTTCAAGTGGTCTGATTTTATCGATTGCCTTGATCATGAATTTGCTAAAAGGCTTTAAAATCACATCGAAATAGTAGTTGAATGAATCGTCCCAATTACCAACTTTATCGTCGAACATTTCCTCGTTGCAGAAATGCGAGCCAAAGCTATCGCAGGTAAATAGTAATTTGTCTTCTTCTAAATACGTGTAGATGGAATCTGGCCAGTGAAGGTTCGGAGCACTAATAAATCGGAGGGTTTTATTTCCAAGATCCAGGGTGTCGCCTTCCTTAACTTTCATCGATTTGAACGGCATCGCAACAATATCTTCAAGATATCTGAGTGCATTTCCGCTACCAACTACTGTGGCATTTGGTGCAATTTCTAAGAGGTGCTTTAGGTTGCCGGAATGATCTGGCTCTGTATGATCCAGTATGATGTATTCAATCTCTGTAGGATTACAAACCTTCTTAACTTTCTCAAGATAGGTATCTACAAATTTCTCCTTTGTTGTTTCAATAATAGCCTTTTTCTCGGCATCAATAAAATAAGAATTATACGTGGTGCCGTACTTGGTCTCCATTACCACATCAAATGTAACAATGTCAAAATCGAGGATTCCAATCCATTTTACATCGGGGGTAATATCCAGTATTTTATCGTCTCTCATTGCTCTTGTTTAAATGTTAAATATTAGGCTGCAAAATTAGAAAATCAAAAGCTATAAATATTGCCGTTTGCTAACATAGAATGATTCAATATAGTTGTGTTAAGAGTTGTATTATCAAGAGTATAGCTTGGCGAAATTGAACAGTTGCATCGCCAATAAATTCGTGTAGCACAAATTCAGGCATTAAACTACTTAATAATGTTCGTGTCTAAAACGTGTTGTGTTATGATTCGTTTAATTAAAAACCGTTGAGCTCCATGGTAACTGTCGGAATGAGCAGTAATAATCCCAAAGTGATAAGTATGATCATAAATGGAGTAATCCATTTCACCCATTTTTCATATGGAATTTTCGCAACACCTAAAACGCCAATAAGTACTCCGGATGTTGGAGTGATCATATTTGTAAACCCGTCGCCTAACTGGAATGCCATTACAGTTGATTGGCGTGATAATCCAATAAGATCGGAGAATGGTGCCATAATCGGCATGGTTAAAGCAGCCTTTGCCGAACCTGATGGAATAACAACATTAATGACCGTTTGAATGGCATACATAATGCTTACCGTAGCAATTTGTCCAAGCCCTTCCATTGATCCTGACAGGCTATGCAGAATTGAGTCAATTACTTTACCGTCTTCCAGAACTACAATAATTCCACCTGCAAGGCCAACAACCAGCGCAGCTGATAAGATGTCCTTTACCCCTTCGAGAAAGAGTTTGGTTATTTCGGAAGAGCTGTTGCCTGCGGCAATTCCCGCAAATAGGCCCATTGCAAAGAACAATGCCGCAATGCGCATGATGTACCATTCGTAACCCATTACGCCAACCACCAAAAAGTAAATGGTAAATAGTAAGAGATTAAGTATGAAGAAATGTACCGATTTGCGTAAAGCAAAAACGCCCGAGATGATGAATAGCACCGCTGCTATTGGAACCATTGGAAGTATATATTCTTTTGAGTTACCGATTTGTAATGCAGTTTCTCTATGGAAATAGGCAAAAATCATTAAGCCAATGGCTATAAAACCATAAACAAACCAAGCTGATTTTGGTGTGTGATATTTAATCTCATCAATGCTGGCACTTCCACGCTTTCTCCAATAGCCATCTTCTTCGTATACTGGCGAGCGTTTGGGGTCTTTATGAATTTTACTTGCATAACGCAGTACCCATGTTAAACCAACTACATTAATAATTGCCCAGCAAACCATGCGGTACTCAAAGCCCGAAAAAAGTGGAATTCCTGATAAGCCTTGTGCAATACCGACTGTGAAAGGATTGAGAACGGCTCCGGCAAATCCAAGTCCTGCGCCAACAAATACCATAGATACACCCACAATGGAATCGTATCCCATGGAAATGGCAAGCGGTACAATAATGATGATGAAAGCAATGGTTTCTTCGCTCATACCAAACACGGCGCCGAAGATGCTGAACATTAAAAACACCAATGTGATGATGATGTTATTAACCCCGATAATCTTAAGGAGCTTTAGATGTTCAAGCTTCTTGGTGAAATTCAGGAATGAATAAATTCCAACATCAATAGCTTTACTGGCATTCATAATCCAAAAAGCACCACCAATCATAAGGATAAATACAATAATGCCCGACTGGCGCTCGAAGCCTTTAAAGAGTGCAGAGAAAATTTGCCAGGTTTGTGGTTGACTTTCTACTTGCTGATACACTAATTGTTCCTTACCATCAATGGTTTGTTTTACATATTCTCCTCCGGGTAAAACCCAGGTGAAAATAGCTGCCAAAACAATGATGTAAAATATGATGACGTAGGTATGTGGTACTTTCTTAAACGAGCTCATGAATGATTTTTTTTGAGTTGGCAATGATAACAATTCTGCCGCAAACGAAAAACCCGTCGGTGTCGACGGGTTTTAAATATTTTATCGGATATTATAGTAGAGTCCGAAACTTATAAGATTGTTGTACCAATTCCCTTGCGAATAATACAGCTTTTCAATATCGTCGCTATAGGCCTTGCTTATCGGAGTAAGCGAGTACTGTATTCTAAAATTGACTTGTAGTTGTTCGTTTACAACATAAAAGAATCCAAGAATAAGACTTACCTCGGAGCGTGCAATATCTAGATCTAAATCTACTTTACCGTATTCGTCTTCTAAGCTTGAGTTAATCAGTGCGCCCGCAGCGAATCCTCCTTCCAGCTTAAAATTGCCTGTTTTGTATAAAGCGGTTACCGGAATCTCGATATAATTTAAACGCGAACGGAAATAGTTCTCATAGGTACCATCTTCAAAAACCTTGTTGCTAAGCGCACCTTTTCTAATATAGCGCAATTCCATGTTAGCATCAATCTTATCGGAGAGTGTACGCTGCACAAAAGCTCCAATATGGAAACTTGCTTTATTATAACCACCTTGTTGGTCGCCATCAACCTGACTAGATAATACACCGCCTGCCAGCCCACCTCTAAATTCCTGCGCTATAGCGGGACTTGTGATAAGAATGGCCAAAATGATTATTAAGATTCTCATACCTTTATTCTATTACGTGAATTTCTTCGGATTGAATAATTTCTTTTGTGTCGGAATTATATATAAAAGCAACAATTGCACAATTTTCGGCAACCCATTCGTCGGCAAGTGTGAAACTGTACGTTTTTGTGAGCGGCAGTGTAATTGCTTCGCCCCAGGTTGGATCGCTCTCAATCATACCAGCACGTAACACATGGTTGTGCTCGTAATCATCAACACTATAAGAACCATAACTCTGTTTGCCTATAATGTGACTTTCGATCATGTACAGGCAAATTTTTAGCGGTGCATCAATAGTTACCATTTCATCGGCTTCAATCTCAACATTAACAGTTTTAGCCGCTTCAATGTACTCACTATGCATGCTTATATCAATATCAGCAAACTGGTTGGTTTGCAGAATACCAAATATAAGTGTAGACCATTC
>JBFHES010000191.1:0-9177 GCA_041584015.1 Bacteroidales bacterium | reverse complement strand
GTTAAAGGTGATGATATCAGGTTGTATTGCCTGAAAAATCCTTCCGAAAGCCGGAATCCTGTTCTGATCAGTTAATCCATTAAACAATGTATTAAAAGTCATTAAACGAACATAAGAGGTATCGGCCTTAACAAGATCAATAGGAGCAGGCGGTGCTATTACCGCTTGATCAAAAACATAGGTAAAGGTAGTCCCCTGGTTAGGCATATAATCACCACCCGTTGACTGATCGACAAAACATATTTTGACGGTATCACTTGTAAATAAGAAATCGGAACCGGTAGGCTGGGCATCGCGTGCAATGGCAATCTCAAAGATATTTGAAGTGACTGTTGGAGCTGCCACGAAACTTATTGACGGATGTTCAATTTGTGTAGTAATTGTGGTATTATAAAAACCATATCTTCCACCGAACTTCCATCCAAGCTCCGCTCCTATCCCATTAATGGCATAACCAGTGCTTGCATTGTTATCACCATCAATTTCTAAATACAACTCATTCTCAGTATTAAGTCGAAAGCTCTCACTTAGTTCCAGAAGTATATATAGATTGCTACTGTCATTAGAAACCTTGAATGAGATCAGGTCTAAAACACCTCCATCACCAGCAGCATCACTAAAACTAATATTTGAAGTTTGCCAATCGTCGAACCGACCATCGATTGAGATTGGAAGTGCTTGCCCAAACAATCCAAAGCAGGTAAAAAATAGTACTACACTAAAAAAGTATCTCATAATTGCTTATTAATTCAAGGTGATAAAAGTAAGATATTCGGTTAAGATAAATTCATCAAGCACCTAATAAGACCACAATAAAGAATAAGAGCTGCGCCAAAAGCACATATTTGCTGAGCGGGTTTGAGATGCGCTGCTTGCTTAGCTGCATAATGAAAAATAATACCACTGAGATAATGTACCAAGCAATATAATTCTTAATTGGAATGACATCCTGCGCCCAGGACCAAAGGCCTATTTTTATTGCAAAATATTCAAGAAGCAAATCATAAATAACCATTAACGATGCGCCAAAAAACGGAAAAAGCCAATTGCGCTGCCAATCCGGAAACATACTATAAATGGCATAAATCAGCATTATCCAGTTTATTCCTATCATAATTGGAGTGTCGAATAGTTTTAATCCTAAAACAGGACCATAGGTATAAGAACCAAACACTACCCCTGTTGCTACCCCAATAAGCTCCACAAAAAATCCAAGCAAAGCAATCAGCCCAAAAACCAAAATTTGCTTGCGGGCAATAGTGCCGTGAGCGAGCAGTAGCAAGACCAGACAAAACAACAAATTTATGGGCGTAAGTGAAATAATAAGTGCCCTGGTTGGCAGGTAATAATATGCGAGACCGCCTACCAGGTATATAACATACAAGAGAACAATTAGCCACAGCATTCGCCTATCAGCTATTTTAAACACCTTCAACATCTACGAATAATTTGTAAACCGACCAACATAATTAGGCCGGATTAAAGATAACTCAAACACTAACATCATAGGCACTTATTTGTTTTTTACTGAATTATATCATTAGCCATTGAACAAAACAAAAATCCTCTTGTTTATCTTTTTTGTAATTTTATTAAACACACACAAATGAAGTCTAAAATTTTAATTGCCGGTGCTGGTCTTGGTGGACTCTCTACTGCCTTACGCTTAGCCTCTAAAGGCTATGAAGTTAGCATCATTGAGAAGCAACACAATGCCGGTGGCAGATTAAACCTGCTCGAAAAAGACGGTTTCAAATTTGACATGGCACCAACATTTTTCAGCATGAGTTATGAGTTTAAAGAACTTATTGACTATTGCGGACTAGAAATGCCTTTTGAGTTTGTTGAGTTGGATCCGCTGTATGCCGTTCATTTTGAAGGAGACAATCGCAGCTATCATATTTATAAAAATCTTGAAAAACTTGAGCAGGAGTTCAAAGATATTGAACCCGATTTTAAACGTAAGATTGAAAAGTTACTAAAATCGGCGGGCGAAATTTTTCATGATACTGAAGGCGTAATTATTAAACAAAATTTTGACACCATTTTAGATTATGTCCTAAAACTTCGAAAGGTTCCGCTAAAGCATCTTCCAAAAGTATTTAAAACAATGTGGAAAGAAATGGAAGACCATTTCACAAGTTTTGAGGTTAAAGTTATTTTCTCGCTTGTTGGATTCTTCCTTGGAGCAACACCTTTCGATACCCCTGCTGTTTACTCCTTGCTCACCTACACCGAAATGGTCCACGATGGCTATCATAATGTAAAAGGTGGCATGTATAAAATTGTAACAGGCATTGTTAAGGAACTTGACAAGATGGGAGTTGAAATTCATTACAATACTGAGATAAAAGATTTTCGAACAGAAAATGGCAAGCTAAGCGCATTAGTTGACGACAATGGAAAAGAATGGACCGCCGATGGTTTTGTTATTAATGCAGATGCAGCCTGGTGGCGAGGTGCCATTTTTAAACGAGCTAAATTTAGCCAAGCCAAACTCGATAAAAAGAAATGGACACTTGCACCTCTAACTATTTACCTGGGAGTTAAAGGTAAATTAGACAAGCTCTACCATCATAATTACTTTCTACGACGAAACTTTGAAGAGTATGCCGGAAAGATTTTCCAGAACCAGATAAAGCTGGATCGACCGTATTATTACGTGAACATTCCATCGCGCCATAACGAAGATTATGCACCAGCAGGTCATGAAAGCATTTTCATTCTTTGTCCGGTACCAGACTTGCGCTTTAAGCCAGACTGGTCGGATGCAGAAGAAATTGCCGATCACATAATTGATGATTTAGCCGAAAGAACAGGTTTCGACATTAAGGCAAACCTTGTAAGCAAAACCATTTACCAACCTCAGGATTGGGAGAGCATGTACAATTTGTACAGAGGAAGTGGATTGGGCTTGGCTCACGACCTTAATCAGGTTGGAGGTTTCCGACCTTCGAATAAGGATGAGAAATTTGACAATGTATATTATGTTGGAGCATCGACAACACCTGGAACAGGATTACCGATGGTTGTAGTTAGTTCAAAATTAGTAACCGAAAGAATACTTGCCGATGGAACTTTATAGAAAAAACAGCATAGACATTAGCCGGATAACGACACAAAACTATAGCACATCATTCTCGTTAGCTGTTAAAATGCTTAAACCAGAATACCGAAAAGGCATTTACGCCATCTACGGATACGTGCGCTTTGCCGATGAAATAGTCGACACATTTTTCGAACAGAATCAGCAAGTATTATTAAATGAGTTCAGAAAAGAAACCTTTGATGCCATTGAACGAAAGTTCAGCATTAATCCTGTTATTGATAGTTTCCTATGGGTAGTTAATGAATTTGCCATTGATCATCATCTAATTACTGCTTTTCTTGATAGCATGGAAATGGACTTAAACAATTTGGAATACGACCAAAACATGCTTAAGGATTACATATACGGATCGGCAGAAGTTGTTGGATTAATGTGCTTGCGCGTTTTTTACAAAGGCGAACCTGATAAATACGACAGCTTAATTGCACCTGCCAGGAAACTTGGAGAGGCCTTCCAAAAGGTTAACTTTCTACGCGATGCACAAGACGACTTTGAAAGTAAGGGACGTGTGTATTTCAAAAATATCGATTTCAATAACTTTGACAAACACACCAAACTGCAAATAGAACAAGAGATTCAGAAAGATTTTGAGGAAGCCTTTGAAGGTGTTAAAGCGCTGAAGAAAGAAGTTCGATTTGGTGTTTACTTAGCCTACAGATATTATCAAAGACTTTTGCATAAGATTCAGATGGCACAGCCCCACGAAATTCTTAATGTGAGATTCAGCGTTAAAAATCACAAGAAAATTTACTTAATGTTTAATGCTTTTGTGCGCAACTCATTTAACCTATTATAATGCCCGATAGCTACACTTACATTGGTTTACTGCTTGCAAGTGTTTTTGTACCGCTTGTGCTAAGTTTCGATAAAAAGGTTGCATTTTATAAGCGTTGGAAACATTTGTTTCCTGCAATAGTAATCAGTGCAGCTATTTTTATAGTATGGGACGTGTGGTTTACTAAAGAGGGAGTTTGGAGTTTTAACGATCAATATATTTTAGGAAACAGGATTGCAGGTTTACCTGTAGAGGAATGGCTTTTTTTCATCATCATACCTTTTTGTTGTGTGTTTATTTATGATGTGATTAAAAGCTATTTCCCAATCCTTAAAGGCAAATCGGTTAACTTTATAAACTACATCCTCTCTATTTCACTTGCTGTTATGTTGATCTTAAACCTGGGAGGCCTTTACACCAAGGTAAATTTTGGGTTTGCCATCTTCTTGTTAATCATTTTTAGCGGCTTATCATTTTTAAACAAAAATAAGCTCGCCTTTTACATCTCATTTGCAATTAGTCTGGTTCCTTTCATAATTGTAAACGGCATACTTACCGCACTGCCTGTTGTTAGCTATAACTCAAGCGAAATTATTGGATTCCGATTATTTTCAATTCCGGTGGAAGATACAGTCTATCTCTTATCATTATTAATTCTAAACATTGGGCTGTACGAGTGGTTTCAAAAACCAAAAGCTACTTCTTAAATTCCTCAGAACCTACCCAATACCATTTATCTTTAAAATCAGGTGCGGTATAATTTTCAATATACGATAGCGCATCTTCCGCATCTGCAGCCATGTAGTAATAATCGCGATAATCGGGTTTAGCAAAATAACTTTCATACAATACATCAAAGAAACCTACAAGCTTATCGTAAAAACCATTGGTATTAATGAATACAATTGGCTTATTGTGATATTGCAATTGCTTTAAAGTGATTACCTCTAGAATCTCTTCGAGTGTACCAAAACCACCAGGCAAAGCAATGAAAGCATCCGAGCGATCAGCCATTGTTTGTTTGCGCTCACTCATATCTTTGGTAATAATAAGTTCGTCCGCTATTTCCGCTCCAAGTCCCTTGTCATGGATCCGAACAGGAATTACGCCTGTAACCTTACTGCCTGCCTTTTTAACTGTTAATGCAATTTCATGCATCAACCCAACATTTGAACCTCCATAAACCAAATGATGACCACCACTACTCAATCGTTCGCCTAAACGGGTAGCTTCATTAAAGTAACTTTTTTCAACGGCATTACTTGATGAACAGAAAACACATATATTCATAATTATTGATTTTGCTCTAACTCTTCAACTGAAATAATATTATTAAGTATGGCATAAACAGTTAAACCTGATGCCGTTTTAATATTCAATTTTCGATTAATATTTTTGCGGTGGGTAACAACCGTATGTGCACTAATAAATAGTTCTTCGGCAATTAGCTTACTGGTTTTGCCTAAGGCTATTTCTCTTAGTATTGATTTTTCGCGTACGCTTAACTCGGTACTTTCTTTCTCAACTTTCAGTGCATTTTCATTGGCCAGTTTCGATTTAAATAATTCCATGAATACCTCTTCCGGCTCAGACAAACGCACCGCAGCAACATCCATTAAATCATCCATTGTTTCGTTAACCAACAACAGTACTATGCGTTTTTTATCATCATCATGTTCACGTAAAAAGCCAGAATAAGAATTTGGTGCACTAAACAACACGGACGAAATAATCACCATTGAGGCATCGGTTGTATCAATCATCCTCGACAGGCGACGAACATCATCGCAGTACAAATAATCGAAACGCCCAAGCGAATCAATTAAAGCACGAATGCCTTTCTGCAAAACAACTGATTCGGTGGCAATAATAATTTTCGGATCGGCCATTTATGCTTGATTATTTTGCGATTGATAAATTGCTAACAGTTCGCGTTCCATCACCGCCACCTTAGGAACCAACACCTTGTCCTCAATTCGCGAATGATCATTCAGGTCTTTCTCCAAACTAAACAGGCTATTAATTAGCTTGTGAATTAAATCAATCTCTTCAGGCTGTGGAAGGTATTTAATAATGATATTTTTAAGGTCATATAACTTCTCTTCAACATCATCGTGATCATCGTAATAATGATTAATTGAATAGTTTTCAATTTCTTTTTTCAACTCATTGCTAAGTTTAAGCGACTTATGTGCTTCTTCAATTTTAAGCACATACGGAAAAACACGATCTTCTTCGCGCATTATATGCGTCGTAACTTCTTCCTTATAATTTTCAAAAAAGCTTTTAACAACGCCAACATTCGGTTTTGCTTCGAAGGTTGCATTTTCAAGTTTTACTATATACTCATCTATTTCTGGTAAAATTTTGCCTAAATAATAACTATGCGTTTTCTTAAGATAAGCCACAATATTGCTGATTGGAAAGGCCTGAAGCTGCACCTTTGGAAAATAGTGCTCATCTATATAGGCATTACAAATCTCAAGAAAGAAATCAACATTTAATTCGTGATCCCTGCAGAGGTCCTCAATTGTTTTTTCTCCGAAGCCTATTTTTAATCCAAAGCGATCTATCACTCCCAGCAATAAATGATTGAGATGAATCATCTCAGCCATTTTCATTTCTCTTGTAATTCTCATAAGGCAGATTTTACTCTTATCTATTCAGCTAAAAGTAACACGAAATAATTAAAAAAGTTGGAATAATTTAAGAATTAATAGACGATAGAAAGTGGCCTATTTCATGAATATTAAAAACATGTTGGGTTTGTGTAAGTTCCAATGCCGCCTTAGGCATACTATTCACTTCAGCCGTTTCAGGATTTTGAACAACTGCTAATCCGCCTCTGTCTTGTATAGCCTTCAACCCTGATGCACCATCTTTATTGGCTCCTGTTAAAATCACACCAATAAGTTTATTGCCATAGGCAAAGGAAGCCGTTTCGAATAACACATCAATGGACGGTCTGGAAAAACATACATGCTCATCTACCGACAAGGAAAAGGTCTTATCTGATTCGATTAGCAAGTGATAATTGGGTGCAGCAATATAGATGTTACCAGCCTTAATTTTCTCTTTTTCCTCAGCTTCCATTACTGTTAACAAAGTTTGCTTCGAGAGAATATCAACCAAATAGTTCTCGTACCTTGGGCTTAAGTGTTGCACGATTATCAAAGGTAAACTAAACTCCTTTGACAATGTTCCCAGCAATTTAATTAGAGCATTAATACCACCTGCCGAAACACCAACAACCACAGCCTCGTATTTATGCCTGATAATTCTTTCTGAATATTTTTTCGTTTTCGACAACTGGTTCAAAGTGTTTGGAGTAATTCGTAAATTTTAAACTTTCCTTAGAGCCCAAGCATAAGAGACCACCGGGAATAAGACTTTCTTGAAATAGATTAATAACTCTATTCTGTAATTGCTTATCGAAATAGATGAGCACATTTCGGCACATAATTAAATTCATCTCGCCAAACACCCCATCTAGAACTAAATTATGATCAGAAAAAACAATGTTCTTTTTTAGTGATTGATCAACAATAACCGAATCGTATTTTGAAGTAAAATAATCGATTAAGGTACTTTGCCCTCCGGCTGCCTGATAGTTCAATGAAAAATCGTTCAAGCTGCTTGCCGGGTAAATTCCATCTTTAGCTTTTTTTAATATGTTCTGATTAAAATCGGTTGCGTAAATTTGGGTTCTATCATACAGGCCCTCTTCTTTTAACATAATGGCCATTGAATAAACCTCCTCGCCACTTGCACAGCCAGCATGCCAAATTTTTAAATAAGGATATGTTTTAAGGATAGGCACAACTTGCTCTCTAAGCGCTTTATAAAAGCCAGGATCGCGGTACATTTCGGTTACGTTAATTGATAAATCGACTAACAACTGATCGAAGTAAGCCGGATTATAAAGTACTTCCTCTATCATCTCAACATAATTATTAAAACCCGAAAGTTTCATCCGGTGATTCAAGCGCCTTTTAATATGAGCGCGTCCATAATTTCTGAAATCATAGCCATACTTCTGAAACATAGCCTCTAACAACAGCTCTATTTCAATGTCTTGATTCTCTTCAAAAAGTTTAGTTTTGGTCATGTTTCGCTACAATTATCAATGCTTAAGACTACGTTATAAATGGCTAAAAGTTCAGAGTTAATCACAAAAAGTTATTATTCAAAAATCTAATTATTTTTGTAGACTCAAACTTTAGATAATGATTACACTTTTTTGCAAGCTACTTTTAAAAACCATGGGTTGGACAGTTATTGGCGAAAAACCCAAAGATGATAAATGCATACTTATTGGTGCTCCTCATACCAGCATGTGGGATTTCATTATAGCCTGGTCTTTTTATAGAGTTGTAGGTGGTAGCGCCAAAGTTTTAATAAAGAGTGAAATGTTCTTTTGGCCTTTAAAAGGGATTTTAAAATGGATGGGTGCCATACCTGTTGAACGCGACAAAGGTGGTTCTATGTACGAGAAGGTAACAAAGCTAATAAAGGAGAGCGATAAGATTCACCTGGCCATTGCACCGGAAGGAACCCGCAGTTTAACCAAGAATTGGAAGCGTGGTTTTTACCTGATTGCCCAGCGCGCCGAGATACCAATATACATTGCTGCTATGGATTACGGTAAAAAAGAAGTTGGCTTTAAGGGCAGGTTCGTACCGACCGGTGATTACAAAAAGGATATTATTGAAATTAAGGCCTACTACAAAGGAGTCGTAGCCAAGCATCCAGAAAAATTCTCCATCGAATAATCGATAAGCTGTTGTTAATCTGCATCATTTAAAAATGTTTTTTCGAGATCAGACCATATTTGATCTACTATTTGCTCAATACTATTTACTGAGCAATCGAACTCTTGATTAAAAGGCTTATTCTGTTTTTTATTATCTCTAAAATATTCCAAAAACTGCAATCTATTCTTATTCATATCTTCAACCTGCTTCATGGCATCCTGATACGATAATTCTCGTTTCTCAGAAAAGCGATCGACACGCCATTCAAGCGGGGCATATAAGCGCACATGATAAGAATTCTGTAAATGGTTGGTTATGTAATAACCTGCACGTCCAACAATAATAGCATTGCCCTCATTGGCTATGGACAATAAAATATCATGAAATGCATTTTTTATTCTTTTCTCGCCAGGGAAATAGCTTTTAGAAAGCAACAAGGCAAAATAATCACTAAACCCACGATCCTTAAAATTATTAATGTCCTCAATTACGGATGGTTTCAACTTCAATTCTTCGGCAAGTTGCTCTAATATTTCCTT
>JBFHES010000190.1:0-9229 GCA_041584015.1 Bacteroidales bacterium | reverse complement strand
TGTGTTGTTCTTCAAAATCGAGCATTCCCGGATTAAATTTCAACACCAAGAAGGTGTCGGCCGATGAGAAACCAGATCCGATAAAGGCATGATCAATGGCCTGAACGCCCCACTCATAAACTCCACCGGGTAACTCATCGAATCGCCAGGTTGTATCTTGCGAAGCATTTCCCATTGCTGGCAACATTCTAAATCCACTCGATACATCTGACATAGCCGGCGCAAGACTACCATCAACCAGACTATTCAAATACACGTTGTAGTTTAAAGCCGTATCGCTTGTATGATCATCACTTGATTTATTCCATGACAACCAGGTCTCGTTTCCGTTAAAAGTAACTGGCAAGGCAACAGGTGCAGCTGGTGCTGTATTTACAGTTGTTGTATTATTCTCATACAATTTGCTTAAGCCCGATGGAACGGCAAAACCCGCAAAGAGCACATCCAGATCTCCGTCATTATCATAATCGCATGGCTTAATTTCACCAGACATTGGAGTAAAATTGGCCGCCGAATTTTCGGTATAAACACCAATTCCGTTGTTTGTGTATAAATACGAATAATTTACCGAGAAACTATTCCCGCACATAAACACATCCAGATCTCCATCGTTATCATAATCGCCCCAGGTAGAATAACTGGTGCTTAGATTACTCATTCCAGACAGGCCGGCATTTGTAAAATTGTTGTTACCATTGTTTTTATAAATCCGTGTGTAGTAGGAACCCGACAATAGAATATCTAAATCGCCATCACTATCATAATCACCCCATTCAAGGTTACCATTTTTAGATCCGCCAAAACTCGATGTTGTTACCTGATCGAAAAAATCAGTTCCATTATTTTCGTACAAACGAGTTATAACTCCCGAAGATGATTGCCCACTAAGGACAACATCCTTGTCGCCATCTTCATCATAATCAGCCCATGCGGTTCGGCCATATCTAAGACCAGGTAAGTTGTGATTAGCAATCTCTATAAAGCTATCATTACCTACGTTTTTATAAATCAAGGTATAATAATTACTTACATAGCCTGTCAATATAAAATCCAAATCGCCATCATTATCATAATCAACCCAATTAGCGCTTGGATCACTCACTAGCTGAAAGCTATTACCAGTTAATTCCACAAAGGTATCTGAGCCTACATTTTTATATACTTTAGTAATTCGTGGATTCTGATCACCAACCATCAATAAATCTAGATCACCATCATTATCATAATCGCCCCACTTAACAACGCCATTATACATATAGGTTATTCCGGTATTAGTAAGTTCGGTAAAACCAGCACCCGTATTTTTATAAATAATAGTTTGGGAGCCGATACTTGAACTGCCTGTGATGATAAAATCCATATCACCATCGTTGTCGTAATCCCCCCATTCAACAGCCCGACTTACATAACCAAGTATGTTTAACCCTGAGACTTCGGTATAAGGAGCTTGTCCAATTGAAGATGACCATAGCAATAAGGTAAGTGTTAATAGAAAAAGATGTCTCATATGTGTAGTATGTTTAGATGATCTGATTTTTTAATAATTACTCACAGAAGCCTAACCTTAAGAAACAAAAAGCATTACTGCATAAAAAAAGTTAGTTTGACTTAATTGTTTTTGATAGTTTCACTCCTCGTTCAAATATAGCAACAATACATTAGTTAAGAATATTTGCAACAAATTTAGATTCATTCAAAGCTACTGAATGGGTAGTCAAATAATTTGTCACCAATCTCGCAGGGAGTCTGTAAAGGAAAATTATAAAACAAGCAGCCTAAACAAATTAGAGGCTTTCTTGTTGATTTATTGTATCTTTGCACCATTAATGAGAAAATCATCGCTTACGAAGGCAAACCGCAACGACTATTTAGTCAAAAAAATATACATTTTAAACTTGATAAAAGTTACGCCGCAGCGATCATAGGTGCAACTAAAACAAATTTAACAGATTGTAAGACCTTGTTTTTACATCTGGAGAATTTATTGGGTTGTAATTATTAATCTAAAAAGGAAGAAAACATGGCTGAAAAAAAACAAGCAGTTATTAAGTCGCCGGATTTAAGTTCAATGCAAGAAGTGGTAATAGATAAAAGAACCAAAATATTTATTCCAATTGATGCAGATCCGGAAAAGGCTAAAGAACGCTATTTTGCAAGACTCGAAGAAAAGAAATAACCTACGATAGTGCATGTAGCATAGATTTGCACAATAGTGTTACCAATTTAGCTGCAGTACATGTTACTGCAAAGAAACAGCAGATAAAGTTCCTAGTGAAGATTATTCTGCTGTTTTTTTTATCTGACAATTCTCAAACAATACCTCCTACAACTCATCTCTCATTGAAAAAACATTACCTGGATAGTTTTGGCGAAGCAAGCTTCAATTTGTTTCTTTGTTCATCAAGAGAAGTACGTAATGACAAGCATTGAACAAATAAGAAACATTGCCATAGTTGCCCATGTGGATGCAGGCAAGACCTCAATAACAGAAAACCTGCTATTCATCACCGGTGCCATTCGCGAACAGGGAAGTGTTGATAAGGGAACAGCGCAGACCGATAGTTTGAGCATTGAGCGTCAGCGGGGCATTTCGGTTAAAGCAGCCCTTACTTCGCTAGCATGGAAAAACCATCAAATCAATATTATAGATTCTCCGGGGCATGCCGATTTTGCTGCAGAAGTACAACGCAGCCTTCTTGCGGTTGATGCGGTTGTGCTCGTAATATCTGCTCCCGATGGCATTCAAAGTCAGACCTCCATATTATGGGAAGCACTGAAGCAACAAAAAATCCCTACGCTAATCTTCATCAATAAACTGGATAGGCCCGGTACCGACCTAGAAAGATGTATTGAGGAAATTACAAAAGAAATTAGCGCTGACATAGTGGTATTACAAAGCGCAAACAATATTGGAAGCGAGCAGCTTTCCATCTCAGGAAATTCAGAGGTATTCGATCCGGTTTTTCAAGACGCAGGAATTGAGATAATGTGCAATAATAATGAAGCCTTAATGGAAGCCTATCTGGAAGGAGAGCTACCATCGACAGCTGCATTAACATCAATACTAAAAGAGCAAACAAAGGCGGCACAGGTACTACCGGTCATCCTTGGATCAGCTAAAATGGGAATTGGAGTTCAGCAACTTTTACATGCCATTATCTCCTTACTCCCGGCACCGGAATATTCCAACAGCCAAAATTTATCAGGAGTAATCTACAGAATAGATCACGATAAGACGCTAGGCAGAACCGCAGGTGTGCGTATATTTTCCGGTAATTTAAAAGCAAAAGAACCATTTAGGATTAGTACAGCTGAAACGCCACAAAAGGCCAATCAAATTAAAGTAGCAAGTAATGGAAAATTAGCAGATGTAAAATCTATTGAAGCCGGATCCATTGCACTTCTAAGTGGTATTTCGGAAGCAAGAATTGGTGCAACAATTGGCGAGCAAACCATCGATTCGCAACAGACAGTTATTGCACAGGCCTTGCTAACAACCGCCGCTGTTCCAGCCAACGAAGCGGACTACGCTAAACTTGCAGAAGCACTCCAACAATTAAGCATCGAAGACCCGGAGCTTGAATTCACCTGGATGAAAGATGAGCGTGAATTACACCTTAAGATCATGGGTTGGATTCAAATTGACATTCTCACCTTTCAGCTAAAAGAGAGGTTCGGAATTGAAGCAAGCTTCCAGCCTCCGAAAGTTATTTACAAAGAAACACCGGTAAGTATTGCAAGTGGCTTTGAAAGCTACACCATGCCAAAACCTTGCTGGGCTGTTGTTAAATTAGAACTCGAACCAGGCACTCCGGGAAGTGGAGTTAGCTTTAGCTCTAAAGTAAGCGTAAACGACATTCATCAGAAATACCAGAACGAAGTGGAACGAACCATCCTGCAAGGAACCAAACAAGGCATAAAGGGATGGGAACTTACAGATTGCAAAGTAAGCCTGGTTGGTGGTGAAGATCATGAGGTACATTCGCGCCCGGGTGATTTTATCCTGGCCACAAAAATGGCAATTATGAAGGCCATGCAGAATTGCGGAACAACACTACTAGAACCAATCCTGGCATTTACCATAAACGCACCAGAAAGCCTGCTTGGTCAGATAGTGAGTGATATTACACAAATGCGTGGCACTTTTGAATCTCCCGAAATAGGCAATGAGAACTTTACCATGCAAGGAACGCTGCCCCTGTCTACATCAATGGACTATTCGGTAAAACTTACTTCTCGCTCCGGCGGGAAAGCCCGTATTCAAACCCGTTTTTTGGAATACCGACCATGCAGCGATGCTGAAGGAGAAATCAGAGCATACATTGGCATTAATCCATTGGACAGATCAAAGTTTATTCTCAAGTGGAGAGGTGCAATTCAGTAAGCGCTGCTCGTTTACAGGTATATAAAAGTTCCGTAACTTTGTTTCATGAATCGAGACTTTCAGAAACAACAAGAGCTACTTGCTATTGAACAATTCAGGCAAACACTACCCGAATTTCCGAAAGGCAAACTGGTAGCTTCTGAGGCTCCTGATTTTATTCTCAAAGTAACACATAAAAAATGGATTGGAATTGAACTTACATCAGTTGGTAATCCTGGGCAAAAGGGTAGTTTGAATTCGCAGATAATCGAGATGGTTAACATAAAAAACATTAAGTATCGCACTTATCATTCGAAGCATATTGCACAGCATTGGCTCATCATCACCATCGATTTTTTCAATGCCGATCAATTGGTAAGCGCCAAAGCACTCACCGCATTGCAGGATTCCTTCTTTCAGAAGATTTATTTCTTCGAGCTTTTTAACAATACAATAAGCTATTTGAAGAAATAATTTAACAAAAAAGCAGGTGTTAAAATTATGCTAATTTGAATAACACAATCAGTTATAAACCATTAAGCTCAGGAAGCTCAGCTAAACGTTAAAATCTAACTACACAGAAATACATCCAAATCATAAAAAAACCTTAAAAAGCTTATTTGATGCGGATCGTAGCCATCTTTAAATAATTTTGCGCGCTTTAGAATTTCAATCAAACAAATAATCAAGATGAAAAAATTAAACCTAATTATCGCGCTATTATGCGTAGTTGGAATGGTTAACGCACAGCGTACCATCGACCAACAAGTTCCGGTAAACTTTAAAGCCAACAAGGTAGTTACCGACACAGTAATGCCAACACATTGGAATGAAGCAGGATTAACCTACTACACAACCAATGATGCTTCTGGAAACTTTGCTGGTTTTGTTGCAGGAATCAACACCTATGCTGACATGGCAAAAATTCAGGAATATGATGCAGGAACTGGTTATTCAGTAGAAGGTGCTTTAATTGTTATCCCTGTGAAAGTTGATAATGATTCTGTAAATGCAGATAACGGATCTTTTAATTTTAGTGTTTACACATTCGACGCTGACACACCGTCTGTTGTTGCAGCTGCTAAAACTGTTCTTTATGCAGACATGGACACAACTGGTTACACTGTTGCTATGTTAGACGCTCCTGTTGCTGTTAGCGGAAAATATGGTGCTGGTATTGATATGAGCGCAACTTTTGATGTAGCTGGTATTTTAAGTCTATATACCTTAGCTACTACAACAAATGGCGATGCACAAGGTGATGAACTAAACTGGGAACAATGGTCAGATGGTTCAATGAACAAAATGTCAACTTCTTGGGCAGCTGCTCCAGACATTCTTGATATTGACTTAGCAATCTTCCCTGTTATCAATATGGCTCCTAACTCAATTGAAGATGCAAACTTTTTAAACGGTGTTAAAGTTAGCTGTTATCCAAATCCAACAACTGATGTATTGAACATTAGCTATGCTATTGAAAATAGCGCCGATGTAAACATTAAAGTTGCTGGTCTTAACGGACAAGTAGTTATGGAACTAGCTGAAGGTTTTAAAACTGCCGGACAATTCACTTCCAGCTTAAACGTAAACAGCCTTGCAAACGGAACTTACTTTGTTACGGTTGAAGCAGGTTCATCAAGAATTGCTCAAAGAATTGTTGTTCAGTAAACAACTTCTATTCAAAATATACAAAGCGGGTTCGGGATTGAATCCGCTTTTTTTTGCCAACATATTTTCAAACCCATCAGACAAATTCAGCGCATGATTACATATTCAATCATTCACTGGAATGTAATTCTCATCAGCCCCACAAACAGCCCGGGCGAACTTAATTCCATTGGCAGCCAGAGCAATCCAATTATCCAATTCCAATAAAGCTAAATCGGCACCTTGAATATTTTGCTCCACTAAAGAAGCTATTAATCCGGCATTAAATGCATCACCGGCACCAATGGTTGAAACTGTTTTCATTTGAGGAATATCAATTTGGTGTTGATACTGTGGCGTTTTAATCTGTAAGGGATTGGCTCCGGCAGAGAGAATCAAATTTTCGCAGCCGAGCTTACTGATCATTTGATAGATAGCATCTATCTCAGCCAGCTCGAACATCAATCTTATATCATCGTCTGTTGCCCGCACAATATCTGCCATGGAAATATTCTCGTAAATCATATTACTTAAGGCAGGAAGCTTAGGCACCAAGGCTGGTCTGAAGTTGGGATCATAAATAATTATTGCACCAGCTTTGCGTGCCGACTGCACTACTGAAAGAACTTTTTTCCGGTGTAAGGGCGATGTAGCATAACTTGATCCAAATAATAAAACATCACCATAATGAAAATTAATTTCACAAGTTTGCGCATCTGACTCAAGATCCTGTTTATAAAAATCATACTGCGCGTTTCCATGCTCATCAAGTTTTGAGATGGCTAAAGGCGTAGCAGTGCTTAGCATATTGGTGTTCGTAAGGCACACATTATTCTTAGCTAAGAATGCTCGAATAAGCGATCCGGCTATATCCTTTGCCAGTTCACCGATAAAATGTACGGTATGTCCGGCACGCGCCAAAGAAACCGCCGAATTTAGCATGGAACCACCTGGATTAAGAACTGCCTGAGTTTCGGATTTCACAGTAACATCGAGCACAGCCTCACCTAAACAGTACACATTCCTTTTCATAAACGAGTAATTTTATCGTGTCGAAAAGAACGAACATAACTTATTAATCCGTCCTGCAACAACAATTCATAAAAATGTTTAAAAATAGGTTAAAGCCTATTACATGGCTGCTATTAATTGATATATTTGCACTCTATTTTTAACATAATTTTAAATAAATCATGAAGAAATTTTATCTATTAAGTTTAATTACCCTTTTGGTTGCTACTGTAGGTTTCAGCCAAATAACCCGTGACATTAGCCCAAAGGTTGATAACAATTCTCCTTTTGCTAACAAGCGTGATGTAAGCGCATTTGCTCACAAAACAAACGCTGATGTGAGAATAACTGGTGACGATTGTACTGATGCATTTATCGTAGCTGCTGCTCCTGCAACTGAAACAGGAACTGCTATTGAAACATTTACAAATGTTTACGGTCTTGATTCACTTACTACTTGGGGACATAGTGGTGCTGATGTTGTTTATTCATACACATGTACTGTTGACGAAGTATTAACTGCTGAGGTTACTGCTGACTTTGACGAAGCTTTTTCTGTGTTCACTGATTGTCTTGATCCTATTGCATCTGTTGTAGGTGGAGTAGATGACAATATGGCTGCTCCTTTTGTTGAGACTTTAACTGTAAATGCTGTTGCAGGTACAACTTATTTCTTTGTTATTGGTGCTTATGATGCAACTGCTACTGGTGCATGGACATTCACTTTAGACGCAGCTGCTCCATGTGTTGACGCATTGGTTGCTGTAGGTGCTTCTGAAATTGAGCCAAACGGTGGAATTAACGAAACTCCTGTTCAGTATGACCCACGTGCTTTAGGTACAACTGCTGCTCCAACACAGATTACTGGTACTCTAGAAGCTGTTGGTGGTTCTCGCGATATGGATTGGTTTGACGTTGTTTTAACTGACTATGCTACAATTACTGCTACTGCTGACATTATGTGTGGCGATGTTATTATTTGGATTGGTAACGAAGACATGTCTGTATTAGAGTCAGTTAATGCGAATGGTATGGAACTAGGTGAAACAATGACTAGTTCTTTATTAGCTCCGGGTAACTACTGGGTTGTTATTGCCCCTCCTGTTTATGACGGCATGGCAATGTTTACTTACAATTTAGAGCTATCTGCTGAAACAGGAACTGCTCCAGTTGTAGGTGAAAGCTTTGAGAACGCATTTCCTCCAGTAGGTTGGACAACAAACAATGCTGATGGTGACGCATTTGATTGGCACCAAACTGATCCTGCTGGCGTTGCTGCTCAAGAAGGTGACTACTGTGCTGCTTCTGCTTCATGGGATGCTACTGACGGTCCTTTAAATCCAGACAACTGGTTAATCACATACCCATTTATGGTAGCTGCTGGTGATGTTGCTTCTTGGTGGGTTGCTGCTCAGGATCCTGCTTATGCTGCTGAAAAGTATGCTGTAATGATCTCTACTGCAACTGATGCTATTGCTGACTTTACAATTACATTACACGAAGAAACTCTTGTTGACGAAGTATATGCTCAGCACGAATATGATCTTTCAGCTTATGCTGGACAAGTATTATATCTTGCATTCCGTCATTATGACGTAACTGACATGTATCAAATGAAAATTGATAACGTAGTTATTCCTGCTGTTTATAATGCTAACGCTGAAGTAAACACAAATGCAATTGCTGTTTATCCTAACCCTGTAACTGACAATTTATTTGTTGGAAATGCTGCTAACTCTACTATTAGCGTATTTAACATTTTAGGTGAAGAAGTTGCTAACGTTATTAACGCTGGTCAATTAGAATCTATTGACATGAGCTCATTAACAAACGGTACTTACTTTGTAAAAGTTTATGCTGACAACAATGTAACTACAAGAAAAGTTGTTTTAAACCGATAGTTTAAAAAACAATATAATTTCAAGGGAGACTCAGTTGAGTCTCCCTTTTTTTGTTTTAATAAACGAGTTTCTGATATTCATCCCCTTCTGGCGTTCATCTGCGTAAATTAACGTTTAACAAGCAAGTGTAGCGAAACCTTTCAAAACAATTGCCGTAATGTTTTCATCCCCTCAGGGCAGAGCGGTTGGCAATGCTGTGTTTCCCACAGCTGCTTACTACTACACTCCAATGGGCATTTATTAGTAAATGTTAAACCAAAAATAATAAGATGAAAAAAATTAGTCAGAGTTTATTATTGATACTAGC
>JBFHES010000189.1:0-9309 GCA_041584015.1 Bacteroidales bacterium | reverse complement strand
TAGGTTCAGTTGATTAATTGGGGTGTAATCAATATCGGCGTATTCATTAATTGGGTTCTGGTTAATGTCGAAGTGATAACCAATTTAATTGTACGAGTTAGACTGTCCTATGCTTAATAGTGACAATAGTAGGAAAGCGAAGGTGAGCTGATTTTTCACAATACAAATATTAACTAGTGATACAAATATATTGAAATCTAATATGTTTTAAACCCTCTTGATTTACTATTTATGGTTTGGTAAGAATGACCGAGCGCGAGAAGAATATTGATGCAGCATTCTCTGATGCAAACCCAAGTTTATGGGCTTTGTTTAACATGCTGCTAAATGCTTTTTTGTTTACATGAAACCAAGGTTCAACTACCAATATTTTTCCATCAGGCTTTAATATTGATTTAAACTCAGATAAGATGACTTCCTGATTTGGAACTTCGTGTAACATGTAAAAGGCAAGGATGAAATCAACCTGACCTTTATAAGCAATTGAATCAGCACCACATTTAAATAGTTCAATATTAGAGGCAATTTTACTTCCTTCTAATTTTTTGCTGAGCTTATCAAGCATGCCCTGTTGCAGATCAACAGCTACCACTTTTCCTTTCCCATTTAATAGGTGTGCCATAGGAATAGTGAAAAAGCCCGGACCACATCCCATGTCCATTGCAATCATGTTCGGTTTAACATAGGGTGCTAAAATCTTACTTGGATTTTGTGTCCATTTTCGCATGCTGTTATCCAGCCCTCTCGCTTGATCAACACTGCATACATGTGGGATATTATTGCTTGCCATAGTTGTATTGTTAGTTTTTATCTCTTAAATATTTCTATGAGCACCTTAGTTTGTAAATGCTCTGGCTGCAACGAAAGCGGCGTGCTATGCCTAAAGTATTCGTTTAATTTATTCAGTTCAATGATTCGCATACAAATGTACGAATCTGATTGGCTTCTTGATTACAAAAAAAAAGGCAACCCAATGGTTGCCCTTCAATATTTTTAGGAATAAAAATGTTTTAAGCAATTCCTGTAAATCCCATAAAAGCCATGGCTAACATACCTGCAATAATAAATGCTATTGGTACACCTTTCATTGCTTTTGGTACATTCATTAATTCCATGTGCTCGCGCAGTCCGGCAAAAATAATAAGTGCCAAACCAAAACCGATTGAGTTGGCAATGGCATAAACCACACCTTCCATTAATGTAAATTCGTTTTGAATGGTAAGAATGGCAACACCAAGAACCGCACAGTTAGTGGTAATCAACGGTAAGAAAATACCTAGTGCCTGATACAATGAAGGACTCACTTTCTTTAAGATGATTTCAACCATCTGCACCAATGAAGCAATCACAATAATAAATGTGATGGTTTGCATGAATTGAATCTCGAAAGCGTCGAGCACATACTTTTGAATAAGATAGGTTACGATGGTGGCGATTACCATAACAAAGGTAACAGCGCCGGTCATACCAATAGATGTTTCAACCTTGTTGGAAACACCCAGGAATGGACAAATACCTAAGAATTTCGCCAACACAATGTTGTTAACGAAAATGGCTGATATAATTATTAATACATATTCCATTGTTTTCTAGTTTTCAAGGTTAAAATTAAGCTGCTTTCTTATTAATCTTATTCACTAATACAATCAGGTAGCCTAATGCAATAAATGCTCCTGGTGAAAGAACGAATACTAACATACCGTCACCTTCAATAAATTTCCAATCGAAGATAGATCCGCTACCGAGTATTTCGCGAACGGCGCCAAGCACAGTAAGTGCAAAAGAAAAACCAAGTCCCATTCCTAAACCATCTATTACAGATTTACCAAAGCTGTTTTTTGATGCAAAAGCTTCAGCACGTCCCAGTACTAAACAGTTTACTACAATCAATGGAATAAATAAACCAAGTGATTCGAATAAAGCTGGCATGAATGCTTCCATAACCATTTGAACAACGGTAACAAACGAAGCAATAATTACAATGAATGAAGGAATACGCACCTTTGCAGGAATTGAATTCTTAACAAGAGACACCACAATGTTCGACATTAATAAAACGAAGGTGGTTGCTAAACCCATACCAAGTCCGTTAATGGCGCTGGTGGTAACACCTAATGTAGGGCATAATCCTAACAATAGAATGAAAACCGGATTCTCCTTGAAAAATCCGTTTGTGAATATTTTTAAATTTTTACTCATATCTCTACGGTTTTTCTTAGTTATTACTTAATTGAGGTAAATACCAGATGTGCACGATCAACCGCATCGCTAAATGCGCGTGAGCTAATGGTTGAAGCTGTAATCGCATCAATTTGTCCACCATCTTGTTTTACTTTAATGTTGTCGCTTGCAGGGTCTTTTTCATTGTACTGCTCACTCCAGGTCGATTTCTTCTTGGTCATTTTGTCTCCAAGGCCAGGTGTTTCGGCGTGAAATAATACAGATATGTTATGAATCTTACCTTCAGGCTTAAACCCTACCATAAGCTCAATTAGTCCGCTAAACCCTTTTTTAGTAAATGTTTTAATGGCGTAACCAACAGGTTGTCCGCCCATAGTAGCTGGATATACTTCAAGACTATCGCCTTCGGCTGTAGCTACTTTAAACATTTCTTCATTCGGGTTATTATCAAATTCAGGAACCACCATGCTTATGGCGTTAATCTTCTTTTGCAATTTTGCTGCGGCGATAGGGCCTTTAGTTAGTTCGTAAACATAACCCAATGCTGCCGATGCTACCAGAGTTACTAAGAACAGTGTGAGCACCATATTTAAAAATGTTGATTCTTTACCTGCCATCTTATCTTAAGATTTAGATTGTTAGATTTAAATAATTATGCAGCTTTTGGAATTTCGCCAAAGCGCTTTGGTTTAATGTAAGTGTTAAGAAGCGGAACAAATGCATTCATTATAAGAATAGCAAATGACACACCTTCAGGATAGGCTCCGAAAACACGAATTACAATTGTTAGTACGCCAATTCCCACGGCAAATATTATTTGCCCTTTAATACTCATTGGAGATGTTACCATATCGGTTGCCATAAATACAGCACCAAGCATTGCACCACCAGTAATTAAATGGAATAATGGATCGGCATATCCTTCCGGATTAACCATATAAAGGATACCAGACAATAATGCCATTGAGCCTAACATAGCAACCGGAATATGCCAGGTGATAATCTTTTTGTACAGCATGTAGGCAAATCCAATAAGAATAGCAATTGCTGAAATTTCTCCGACACTACCTCCAAGGTTCCCAAGGAACATATCGGTATAATCAGGCAATCTTTCTAAGATGGTGCTGAAACTTTCGTTGTTTTTAAAACCATCTTTAACAATAGCTAAAGGTGTGGCTCCTGTCTCGGCATCAACAAATGTTAAGCGATTAACCATGGTTTTAGGCCAGGTTGTCATTTCTACCGGGAATGATATTAAAAGGAATACACGTCCGACTAATGCTGGGTTGAAAGGGTTCTGACCTAATCCGCCGAATGACATTTTACCAACAGCAATGGCTACAAAACTTCCAAGTATAATTAAATGAATTGGAAGGTTTGATGGTAGGTTAAAAGCCAACAACATTCCTGTGATAATTGCAGAACCATCCGTTACGGTTGGTGCCGCTTTCATGATGTATTTCTGAATTCCAAATTCAAAAAATAGAGCAGAGGCTACTGCTACAGCAGTTAAAAGTAGTGCTCCAATTCCGAAATAGTAAACTGAAACAGCCAGAGCAGGGAGCATTGCAATAATAACTCCGTACATAACTTTGTTAACGGAATCCTTACCGTAACTGTGCGGCGAGGGGGATACATTTATTAGCTTATTCATTACTGTCTTCTTGATCTGATTATTTTACTTACAGTTCCTTTACCTAAGCGGATGTAGTCGAGCAATGGGCGATCGGACGGACATGCGTAACTACATGATCCACATTCAATACAATCCATAACATCGTTTGATTCTACTTTGTCCCACATGGCCTTTTCGCTAACTGTCATTAATAAGTATGGCTCAAGCCCCATTGGGCAAACTACGGTACATTTAGCGCAACGAATACATGGCTTTACTTCGCGTCTGATAGATTCTACTTCAGGAACAATTACAACACCTGAGCAACCTTTGGTAATGGCAACATCAAGGTTGTTTAAAGCCTTACCCATCATTGGTCCGCCATTAATTACTTTGCCGGTATCTTCGGGTAATCCACCTGATGCCTCAATTAGATTCATTAATGGGGTTCCAAATCGAACTACATAATTGGCGGGTTTTGTAACAGACTTACCTGTAAGCGTAACAACACGCTCTATTAAAGGCTTATTTTTTTGTACAGCTTCGTAAACTGCCAAAGCAGATCCAACATTATGTACTACGGTGCCAACATCAATTGGTAATCCGCCTGATGGAACTTCACGATTGATTAATGCTTTGATCAATTGTTTCTCGCCACCCTGTGGATATTGTACTTTTAATGCATGAACTTCAATCCCTGGTTTGTCGGCAACTAATTTCGACAAATGATTGATGGCATCAACTTTATTATTCTCAACACCAATCAAGGCCTTCTTAACGCTAAGTGCCTTCATTAATATTTGAATACCTACAATCATTTCTTCTGCACGCTCAAGCATTATACGGTGATCTGATGTAAGATAAGGCTCACACTCAACACCATTTAATATTAGCACTTCAGCTGTTTTTCCTTTGGGGATTGAAAGCTTGACATGAGATGGGAACGTAGCTCCACCTAAACCAACTACACCGCACTCCATCACACGCTTTACAATGTCTGCAGCAGACATGGTAATATTGGAGTTTAATTCGGTGCTTCGGTCGATGGTTTCCATCCACTCGTCGCCTTCTACCGTAATTACTATGGACTTTCTTTTGTATCCGCTAGAATCAAGAATGTCATCAATTTTGGTAACCTTACCTGAGACCGTTGCATGAATGTTTGCAGATACAAAGCCAGAGCTTTGAGCAATTACTTGTCCTACTTTAACCATATCACCCCGTTTAACAACAGGTGTTGATGGAGCACCAATGTGCTGTGATATTGGTATGGTAACAGTTTTTGGTAGTGCCAGCACTTCTATTGCTGCACCGGAAGCCATCTTGTTTTCCGGTGGATGTACACCACCTTTGGGAAATGTTTTTAACATCTATTCCTCCTAACTTAAGTTTTTGAATCGTAAGTTATTATTCTGTTTTATTTTCTTTATTTTCTTTTGGATCCGCCGTAGTTGCTGGTTTTTCCTCTTCAACAACTTTTACTTCAGGAGCTGCCTTTGCAACTGGCTTTTTAGCTTCATTTGTAACAGCTGGCTTTCCTTCTGCACTTTTAGCACTTGGCTTTGCTGCAGCATCAGCGCTTACAGGCTTAACTTTTCTTGGTGGAAAGTTAAGTTCGTGAATAGCACCTGTTGGACAAACCGGAGCACATTTTCTGCAAAGCTTACATTTATCAGGATCGATGTAGGCATTGAAGTTGGTAACAGTTATGGCATCGAATTTACATTCTTTAACACATTTCTGACAGCCAATACAAGCTACTTCGCAACCAATTTTCTTCGCTGCACCTTTTTCCATGTTTTTGCAGGCAACATAAATTCTTCGATCTTTCTTTCCTTTCGGACGAAGCTCGAATAAGTCGCGTGGGCATTCTTCAACACAAGCATTACATCCTGTGCATTTCTCCTCGTTTACAACAGGTAAACCTGTTTCCGGATCCATGTGAAGTGCATCGAAATTACAAACCTCGGTACATTCTCCTAATCCTAAGCAACCGAACTGACAACCAGTGTCGCCGCCGTAGAGGCTTGATGCAATTGTACAACTAGCTGCACCATCGTAGTTGTTTGTTTTTGGTCGGCATGAAGAGGTACCTGCACATTGCAATACGGCAATTAAAGGATCTTTCTCAACAGCTTCTTTTCCTAATACTTTAGCTACATCGCCCATGCAGTCGTTTCCTCCTACAGGACAGAAAAGTGTACCCAGGTCTTCGGCTTTTACACATGCCTCTGCAAATCCACGACAGCCCGGATATCCGCAACCTCCGCAGTTAGCACCTGGTAATACTTCGTCAACTTCATCAATTCGAGGGTCTTCAAAAACCTTGAACTTTTGTGCCACGAAATAGAGCACAGTAGCTAATAATACTCCTAGTGCGCTTAATGAAACAATGGTTAATACGAGTGTATTCATTTCTGTTCGGTTATACTAGTTTATGAATTGTAAATGAGAATTCTTTTTTGATCTTATCCTTGAAAAAGAATAAGCCGCCATAATACAGCGGGAGCGGAGCCAGACAAAGTAAACCTGCCATTGCTTCGCTATCGGTAAAGTTAGTGGCGATAATTAAGGTGAGCAGTACTAAAATAAACGGGAGTACGTATCCTAAAAATAAGGCTTTAAATCCAAGAGATTGTTGCATGATTACGTTTACCACATCACCTATTTTGTAGCCTTCGCCCGAGTGCATTACATCAACTACTTTCTCTTCCATGTCGGAAGCAGAGCAAGCGCCTTTTGCATGACAACTTGAACAGGCCGACATTGACATGATGTTGACTCTCACAGTTCTACCATCGATGTTCTCGATAGTTCCCTTGTGTTCTATTTGCTTGGAAGTCTGCATATAGCCTGTTTTATTCACAACAAAAGTAGAAATGTTAAATCCAAAACAATATGGCATAAATCAGTTTTTAAACAGGAAACACTAATTTATTTTTAATCTAAATACTTCGTGCTCCGGGTGTGATGGTTATCAGTTAGTTCGACATTTACAAGCTTCTGCCAAAGTTCTTTTTCTCTAGGTAAAAGTTCAATCCTGAATTGTTAAATTTGCCGTTCATCTAAATGAAAATTCATCGCATGGAAAACAACCTAAGTTGGGCGCAATTTGAACAAGTAGATATACGAAAAGGAACCATAATTAAGGTGGAAGAATTTCCGGAGGCAAGAAAATCGGCATGGAAGTTACGCATTGATTTTGGTGACGAAATAGGGATCAAAAGAAGTAGTGCTCAAATAAAAGATCATTATAAGCAGGACGAGTTATTGAATAAAGAAATAATGGCGGTGGTGAATTTTCCACCCAAACAAATTGGGCCTTTTATTTCAGAATGTTTGGTGCTTGGTTTCTATCAGGATGATAATTCGGTGATTCTCGCAAGACCAGATAAGACAGTGAAAAATGGTGCAAGATTAGGCTAGGTTTAGATCGACCTGGCCTTGCATAATGGCTTGGTCTTGCTCAGCTAAGCGCAGCCAATCCGAAGTCGTACAGCTAAACATTGTAAAAAATACATTCTTTAAATAGGCGGCCTTGTTTATCTTTGAAGCTGCTTAACGAAATATGCCACCATGATTATGTCGAACATTAGATTGAAACTGCGTTTATTTTACCCGATTTTCCTGGGAATGTTTGTTGCTATCATTGCCATTTCGGTTGTATCAGTATATAAAGTTAGAGAGAATATTCACCAGTCTGTAGTAGAAAATCTTAAACTTGAGGTATCCACCGTTAAAAGCATGTTTGAGCGTGAGCGTGAGTTGAAATTGCAAAAGGTGCATTACGAAATGCGGGTCGCCCACGATTTATTCTCGAAGTATGAACTTGGGTTTGCTAAGGAAAGTAAGGAGATAGACGTTGTTAATCAGATAACTCAACAGGTGCATAAAGTAACCATACAGGAAATGTTACTATCAGGCGCGTTTGTGCATAATAACTTCGATCTGGTTGATCATATCTCATGGTTGTCGGGCGGTACAGCTACCATCTTTCAAAAAATAGATAGCGGTTATGTGCGCCTTTCAACAAATGTAATGCAGGCTAATGGAGATAGGGCTATTAATACGTTTATTCCGAATAATTCGCCGGTAATAAAAACCATCGAAAAAGGGGAAACCTTTATAGGTAGGGCATATGTTGTAAACGATTGGTATATTACAGCTTACGAACCTATTTATTATAATAATTCGATTGTTGGAATTTTGTATGTTGGTGACAAGGAAAAGGATTTAAACGTGCTTCGAAATGTTTTGCAAAAGTTAAGCATCGGTAAGAGCGGTTATGTGTTTGTTCTTGATGATAGTAAACAATTGATTATTGGCCCGGCAGAGGACATTGAATTTCATGAAACAGAAGATATCCTTTCTAATGCATTAATTGGTGAAACTGGAAGTACGGTTTATAAATCAAAACATAAGGTTGATCGCATTATGGCGTATATTTATTATGCCGATTTTGAATTTTACATAGGTGCTTCAATTGGCAGGGCTGAGGTAGAGGAAAAGCAGATTAATAATATTCTATTTAGTGGCATTATATCTTCTATAGTTATTCTGTTCTTATTCACCATTTATGTGTTTTTTATAACAACCAAGCGTATTCAGTCGTATTTAAATGCGCTTAAGGAATCGGGTGTAAAGCTTGAATCTGCAAAGGTTGCACTGAAACAATCGGAGGATAATTTTAGAACCTTGTTTAATAATACGAGTGATGAAATATTTGTTACCGGTGAGAATAGCAAGTTCATTTTTGTAAATCAGCAAGCGTGCAATTCATTAGAATATACGGCAGAGGAGTTTAAATCCATGTCGATGATGGACTTAAAATCAGAAAGGTTCAAGGATCGAGTAGCAGCTAACAGAGCAGCTATTCTAGCCAAAGGAGACGGAATATTTGATTCCGAGCATCGCTCAAAATCAGGGCTGATCATTCCAGTTGAGATCAAGAGTCGTGTAATCGAAATAAACAATCAACAAGCAATTTTGAGTATCTCCAGAAATATGTCTGTCAGAAACGAGATGGAACGAAAGATACTTAGCGTTGTAATTCAAACAGAGGAAAACGAGCGAGAGCGTTTCTCAAAAGACATGCACGATGGATTAGGTCCCTTGCTTTCTACCATTAAGCTATATGTAAATGAACTTGAAGGCGATGATCTGAAGAAAGATGAAAAGGCACAGTATATTAAATATGTAAATGAATTGCTTGACGAGGCCGTAACCAGTACCCGAACGATCTCAAATAATCTAATGCCACGAGTTATTCATGAGTATGGCCTGGTTAGAGCGATTGAATCGTTTTGTCGAAAAGTTAATAATACCAATAAAATAAAGATCCAGTTTAATGCTGAAGGAATCAATGAAGATTTAAATCAGAATATTCAACTGATATTGTTTAGAGTAATAAACGAGTTAATTAATAATACGCTTAAGCATGCCAATGCGACTTTAATTGAAATTAAACTTATTAAGGTTGCTGAACTCATTCAGCTCACCTTTACAGATAATGG
>JBFHES010000188.1:0-9317 GCA_041584015.1 Bacteroidales bacterium | reverse complement strand
GTTCGTCCGTTGCTCGCAAATCATGAAGTATATAATCCGAACAATGATGCGGAACGACGCACCTTTGATGATATATTCTTCAAGCGCAGATTTTCAAGTTACATTGTTCAGGAGTCGAATGTTTATAATAACAGAAACGTAAACGAATATTCATTAGGTCAGAAAACCTTACAAGAGGCGGAAAGAGTTAAGAATAAGGTTTTTGATTACGAACAAGATTTATGGGAATACTAAAATCATAATATGATATAAAAAAAACCGGAGAATTTTTCTCCGGTTTTTTTATGCCTTGTTGTGGCGATTTTAAACAAATTCTTTCCCGAACTGATCGCTTACTTTATCAACAATATTTCTAATGCGTTGCTCTTCTTCTTTTTTAATGATAAGAATATTGTTATCCGATTCTACAACAATATAATTATCTAAACCTTGAATAACCACACGTTTGTCTGACGATACATTCACAATACAATTGGTGCTATCCATGGTAATGATCTGCTCTCCAACCAAAGCATTGTTATTACTATCTTTTGCAGAGTGCTCGTAAAGCGATCCCCAGGTGCCCAGGTCTGACCAGCCAAAGTCTGCAGTTAATACATATACATTTTGTGCTTTTTCCATAATGCCATAGTCAATGGAAATGTTGCGGCACTCATTATAGGTTTTCTCAATAAAAGCTATTTCATCTTTTGTGTTGTACACACTAACACCCTGGTTAAACAGGTCATCAACGTCTGAAAGGTCATTTTTAAAACTTGCTGAGATAGTTTTTAGGTTCCAAATAAAGATGCCGGAATTCCAGAAAAACTCACCGCTCTCAAAAAAGACATTCGCCATTTCAAGGTTTGGTTTTTCTGTAAAGGTCTTCACCTTTTCAATTTCAGGATGATCATATGAGTTTTCCACAATTTGAATATATCCGTAGCCGGTTTCAGGTCTGCTCGGTTTAATTCCCAATGTTAGCAATGCGTCGTTTTTCGCAGTAAAAGCTAAGGCCTCATTTATTACTCTTATGAATTCTTCCTCTTTAACAATTAAGTGATCACTTGGGGCAACTACAATATTCGCATCAGGATTTTGCATTTTAATTTTGTAGTTGGCATAGGCAATACATGGAGCGGTATTTCTTCTGTTCGGTTCTAACAGAATTTGGCCTTCACTTAATTCAGGAAGCTGTTCTGCTACCAAATCTTTATACTCACTACTGGTAACAACATATACATTACTTGCCGGACAAATTGTTTCAAATCTCTCGAAGGTTTGTCTTAGTAAAGTTTTACCGGTACCAAGTACATCCAGAAATTGTTTAGGCTTTTGGGTTCTACTCATTGGCCAGAATCTGGTTCCTACTCCACCAGCCATTATTACGCAGAAATTATTGTTATTCATAGATTGATATTTAATTCGAAAATAATTGACTAATTTAATAAAAACGATGGTTTATGCGAAAATTTATTCGGAAGTGACGAGGTAAATACTTCACATTTTTAGGCAACTTATACAATAGAGTTGCTCTATTTTGGTTAATTTTATGCGAATTGTTTAAAGCGATGAAGGAGAAGGATGGCAAAGCATAATATATTTACGCATGCTGGCAGGTATACAATGCTAATTGGTAAGGTTTTCGGTAAACCTGAAAAGTATAGAATGTATTTCCGACAGCTTTTAAGGGAGCTTGATGCACTGGGTTTAAATTCCATTGGGATTGTTTTTATTATCTCTATTTTTATGGGAGCAGTGCTAACCATTCAAACTGGATTAAACCTCGAGAACCCATTTATTCCTCTATATCTTATTGGTTATGCAACCCGCGATTCGATGATTCTTGAATTCTCGAGCACCATTGTTTGCCTTATTCTAGCTGGGAAAGTAGGTTCGGCTATTGCTTCCGAAATTGGAACCATGCGAGTGACCGAGCAAATTGATGCGCTTGAGATTATGGGAGTAAATTCTGCCAGTTACCTGATTTTACCAAAAATTGTAGCAGCAGTATTGTTCTTTCCATTGCTTGTTATTATGAGTATTTTTGTTGGTATTTGGGGAGGCTGGCTTGGTGGATGCGTTTTAACCGATGTGCTCTCTACTGATGAATTTATAATTGGACTGCGTTATTATTTCGAGCCGTTTTACGTAACCTATTCACTTTCTAAAACAGTTGTGTTTGCTTTTATAATTACTACAGTTTCGTCGTATTACGGTTATCATACCGATGGTGGTGCGCTGGAAGTTGGTAAATCTAGCACAAAGGCTGTTGTTTATAGTAGTGTATTAATTCTATTGTTTAATCTGGTGCTTACTCAATTATTCTTAGGATGATCGAAGTTAAAAACATATTTAAATCATTTGATGAAACTCCTGTACTCAAGGATGTTTCAATCTGCTTTGAGCCCGGAAAAACAAATTTAATAATTGGACAGAGTGGCTCTGGTAAAACTGTTTTGTTGAAATCGATTGTAGGATTACATGAGGTAGATAGTGGATCTATTAATTACGATGATCGCGATTTCTGCAAAATGAACTTTAAGCAACGCAAGGAAATCCGAAAAGAAATAGGGATGGTTTTTCAGGGAGGCGCCTTATTTGATTCAGCCACAGTTGAAGAGAATGTGATGTATCCCATGGAAATGTTTACCAATATGTCGGCTAAGGAAAAGTTAGATCGTGCCAATTTTTGTTTGGAGCGGGTAGCTATTATTGGCTCGAACAAAAAATTTCCATCGGAGCTAAGCGGCGGTATGCGAAAGCGTGTTGCTATTGCTCGAGCCATCGCATTGAATCCTAAATATCTGTTTTGCGATGAGCCTAATTCTGGCCTCGATCCTAAAACTTCTATTCTTATCGATAATCTAATTAAGGATATTACCGAAGAATTTAAGATGACCACCATTGTAAATACGCATGACATGAACTCTGTTGTTGAGATTGGAGAGAAGGTGCTATTTATCTACAAAGGCGAGAAATGGTGGGAGGGCTCGAATGATCAAATATTTGATATCGATAATAAGGAATTAAACGAATTTATATTTGCCTCAAGCTTTCATGCGCGTGCTCGCGAAAAAAATAAATCATAAACCTTTGAATTGATTTATGGTCCAATAAAAATCTAGACATATGTAAAAGCCCCATTTCTTACTAAGAAATGGGGCTTTATTTTTATGATGTTTGAATTATTTTAGTGCGAATGCTGCCGTACCAATAAGTTTGCCATCAGTAAACAGATCCACATTATAAGTACCCGGGATAAGCTCCTCGATGTTTTCGTAATAAATACAAGCATCCATAATAGAATTGTTGTAGTTCAAAGTGCGTTTGGCTGAGTAAACAATTTCTTTTCCTTCGAAGTTAAATAAGTTCTCCTCCGAGTGTGCCAGCACCAATTCATCTGGTCTTGCTATTCTTACATAGAAATCTTTCTGGCCAGAAGTGGCAATGGCATTTTCCCAAACCTGGAAACAGATATTAATCTTTTCTACCTTATCGGCAAACTTGGTTTTTCTTCCACGTTTCTTTTCAATCTCTACAACAATCTGATTGGCTTGCAGCGTAGAGGCAATATTTACTTGTTGCTCCAGTGTGGTTTTTTGTTGCTCCAAGCTTTCTTTTACCTCTTTTACTCTTCTGTATTGCGCCTTAACTTCCGTATTCTCAGCTCTTAGGTTCTCGTTCGAAATATTTAAACTGTCAATCTGATACACAAAATTCTTCATTACCGAGCGAAGCGTTGCAACTTCTTTCTGCAGTGTTTTCTTCTCAAACTTGGCATTGTTCAGGTTAGTTATTAACTTCTTAATATGTAGCTGTTGTTCCTCTAGCTTTATATTCATTGTGTCGTTACCTGTTTTTAGCGAATCGTATTGCACAAGCATTAAACTAAGCTCAGCCTTGTATTGCTCCCTTTCGGTAACTGTTTTTATAACCTCCTGAATTTTAATTTCGGTGGTGGCTTTTTGATCATCTAACAAATAGTAGAGATAGGCAACAGCAGCAATTAATATTACTATTGCAATCCAGTGAAAAATAGTTTTACATGTTGGGGTTGGTGTGATGCCCTTGTTTTCTTCCATTCTTTTTAGCGTTTCAAGTAATTAACGATACAAAAGTACTTAATATTTTGCTTAACATTTGGGTCAATCTTAAAATGCGAATGTCATTCATTATCAAATTTTTTATCTTTGCAACTTGGATTAATAAAAAATAGAAACATCATGAAATTCGAAACATATAACTTCTCTAACAAGAAGGCTATCATCCGTGTTGATTTTAATGTACCCTTAAACGATAAATTTGAAATTACGGATGATACAAGAATAAGAGCCGCAGTGCCAACAATCAAAAAAATATTGAAAGATGGAGGCTCCGCCATTTTAATGTCACACCTTGGTCGTCCGAAAGAGGGACCGGAGGATAAGTTTAGTTTAAAGCATTTACTTAAGCATTTATCTGCCTTAGTTGGTGTTGATGTGAAATTTGCCGACGATTGTATTGGCGATTCTGCTGTAAATTTATCGAAAGAACTTAAGAATGGCGAAGTATTACTTTTAGAAAACCTTCGCTTTTACAAGGAAGAAACCAAAGGTGATGAGCAATTTGCTAAGCGTTTAGCTGATTTGGCTGACGCGTATGTAAACGATGCTTTTGGCACCGCACATCGCGCACATGCATCAACAACCATTATTTCTAATTATTTTCCAAACGATAAAATGTTTGGTTATGTAATCGAAGGTGAGTTGTCGAGTATTGATAAGGTATTACATGATGCGCAGGGACCTTTTACTGCTATTTTGGGCGGTGCTAAAGTATCAACAAAAATTACCATCATCGAAAAACTACTTGGCAAAGTAGATAATCTAATTATTGGTGGTGGTATGATGTTTACTTTTGCTAAAGCACTTGGAGGCAATGTAGGTGCCTCATTGGTTGAAGAGGATAAATTAGATATGGCCCTTGATATAATTAAAAAGGCGAAAGATGGCGGTGTAAATATTTACTTACCCGTAGACACAAAAGTTGCTGATGCTTTTAGTAACGAGGCCAATAGTTTACTATGTAACGTAGCTGAAATTAAAGAAGGTTGGATGGGATTGGATATTGGTCCCGAGTCAATCAATACATTTGCCAGTGTAATTGAGCAGTCGAAAACAATTTTGTGGAACGGTCCGATGGGCGTGTTTGAAATGGAACAGTTTAGGGCAGGTACAAGAGCGGTGGCCTATGCCTTAGTGAAAGCAACCTCGAATGGTGGATTTACCTTAATTGGTGGTGGCGATTCAGTTGCAGCAATAAATATGTTCGAGATGGCTGATAAAGTTAGTTACGTTTCAACCGGTGGTGGTGCACTCCTTGAATATATGGAAGGTAAAGAGCTTCCGGGAATAGCTGCAATCAGGAATGCATAATACTTTTAAGTATTTTGCGTTTGTGTGATAATAATAAAGAATAGCTTTGTAAAAAATTGAATAACAAATATAGGAATGCGTAAAACACTATTATTTCTACTGTTGCTTGCAAATACCAGTTTCTTAATTGGGCAGCAAAGGGCATTGCCACAAGCAAATAATTCATCAAGTTTATCTCATCGTTCTGTTAGTACCTGGGATTATGAATATGATTTTCAGGATACAAGTTTGCTTCAGGACATGGTGTTCGAAAATATTGATGGCAATACCGATGCGGCATTTGTAACTAACTTCTTGGAATTGAATTTTTCTGGAGAGAGATGTTGGTTAGCATTACGCGATGAAGGTGCAAATGTATGGGCGGGTAGTAATTCTTCTTTCGATCCAACTGGCCAGGCCGACCGATGGATGATAACGCCATCTATTATTGTTTCAGAAGGTGCTAAAATTAAATGGCGTGCCAAATCAGTACAATTAGATCAAACAGCTACCAGTGAGAGTTATGAGGTGTATATCTCAACTACTGCCGGTGATAGTCACGATGACTTTACCCAAGCGCCAATCTATACCGAAACAGCAACGCCAACAAGCTGGGACGAGAAAATTATTGATTTAGCAGCTTATGCTGATGATACGGTTTATGTAGCTTTCAGACATACTTCAAATAATCAGGGCATTTTAGCCATTGATGACATTAGACTTGGAGAGACAACACAAACAACAGAAGGAATGCAAGGTGATTTCGAAAATGCTGAAGATTTCTCAGCAGGACTTTCACCTTGGACTACCATTGATGTGGATCAAAGTCCAACATTTGTTTTCTCATCCATAACATTTCCTGGTATGGGAAATCCAATGGGATTTATAACCTTCAACCCGGCAGAAACAAATCCATCGTTATCTAATTTAAGTCCACACGGAGGAGAGCGCATGGGCGCTTGCTTTGGTGCAATTATGCCACAAGATGGTGGTGATGGACCAAACAATGATTGGTTAATTGCTCCAAAACTAGAGATTGCGCAAAACGGATATCTTGAGTTCTGGGCAAAATCAATTACAGCACAATATGCGCTTGAGCGTTTCGTAGTGGCGGTTTCAACCACGAATAACAATGACTCGAGCTTTACGCAGATAATTTCTGCAGGTGATTATGTAGAAGTTGATACGGCCTGGACCTACTATAATTATGATTTAAGTGCCTTTGCCGGACAAGAAGTTTATGTAGGCATAAATTGTGTTTCTGAAGATGCGTTTGTATTCTGCATTGATGATATTTATATTGATGCAGTTACTGGCTTTAGTGAGACTTTCGAAAGTACCATTGAGATCTTTCCTAACCCTACAAGCGACCAGTTACACATAAACAATGTACAAGGGCAACATATTACCATTTTTAATCAAATGGGACAAGTTGTAAGGGAGCTGCGCAATGCAGGTGATCATGTAGTGTTTGATCTTTCAGAATTTGATTCGAGCATGTACTTTGTGCAGTTCGAAAAGAATGGCAAAGTAATTACCCAAAAGGTACTTAAACTGTAAATTAGGCGACATCTCGAAGCTAAATTTATATGTTGTTTAGATTGTTAATTATACTTTAAAATAAAACCCCGCTTTCTGTGGGGTTTCTTAATTTTTATATATTTGTACAAGCAAAAAATTGATGTTTAATAAAAAATGTAACACATGAAGAAGTTTACTCTATTAAGTTTAGTATTAGTATTAACGCTTGGGATGTTTGCTCAGATGAATAATCGTGCAGTAACCACTCAGAAATTCCAAAAGAAGGAAAAAGCTGACTGGGTGCAACGTTACGATAACAAAGCTGATGCTGACCAAGCTTTAAAAGCATACGGTGATATTTATTTCGAAGATGATTTTAGCACTGGTAGTGTTGGAAACATGCCTACAGGTTGGACTACAGTTGATGTAGACGATGCTGGAAATGATTTCGTATGGGAATGGACAACTACAGGAACAACTGGCCAATATGGTAGTGCTCCTTTCGAGTCAACATCAGCCGCTAATGGTTGGTTAATGTTAGACTCTGATGGTTATGGACAAGGATCTTATGATGCACTTGTTTCATCACCAACTTATGATTTAACAGGAAAGCCTTATGTAGCTGTTAAATTTGAAGAATATTACAGAAGATGGGGAAATGAAGCTACAAACCCTTACGGTGGTAACCCTACCTATTTAGGTGTTGTAATTAATGGTGTTGATACTACTGAGATCGAACTTCATAGTGATTTTGAAGTTAGTGACGGAACAGCAAACCCAGAAAACGTAATGGTTAACGTAAGTTTAGTTGCTGGTAACGAAGCAAACGTTCAGTTCTATTTCAGAATTAAAGGCCTTTGGGATTATTGGTGGCACATTGACGATTTCAAGTTGATTGAAGGTGCTGGTAACGACCTTGAGATTAAAGAGACTTATGCTCTTTCAGTTTATCAGTTTGGAACACAAGGTTTCAACTGGTTCGGTTATTACTCACAGTTACCTTTATCACAGGCTACTCCATTTTTCTTCCAAACTGATGTATTTAACAATGGTGTAATTGATCAAACAAATGCTATGCTTACTGTTGATGTTCTTTTCGATGGAACTTCTACTGCACAGCTTACTGATACAATTGCTGTTCACCCTGTTGATTCAACTTTCTCTTATGTACCTGAGTGGTATACTCCAACTGCAGCTGGTAATTTTGGCGCAACTTTTACAATGAGCCAAGATCAAGTTGAAGAAGTACCTGAGTCTAACTTCTCTGGTCCTATTGAGTGGGAAGTAACAACAAATAATATTATGGCAAGAGACGTTGCTTGGTCACGTGCTTTAGGTGCAAACCTTTACACAGATGGTTCAGACGGTGACTTCTTAGGTGTTTCTTACTTTACTGCTAACGCAACTGAAGTTAACTCACTTTCAGTATTTATCGATTACAGATGTGACGTAGGTACAATTATTATTGGCCAGGTATACAGTAGCGATACTGACTGGGTATTAAAAATTGAATCAGAAGAGCATATTATTACAGAAGCTGACCTCGGTCACTGGATTAACCTTCCTTTAATTACTATCGATCCAACTGATGATGATTTAGACGCTGAGTCTGAATATCTTGCTGGTGTTGAAATGTATTGGGGTGGTGGCGATCTAAATTGCTGGATTGGTGCTGATGACGAAGGTCCACATATTTATAGCCAGGTTACTCAATTAAGAATTGGTCAAGATTGGTTCTGGGTATCAGATATGCCAATGGTTCGTATGAACTTAGACGGTGCTATTGAGCCTCCAGTATACACAAGTAATACTGTTGATACTATTTTTGTTGATCCTGCTGCTTTACCTTGGACAACTTCTCTTACTGTTGAAGCAACTGATCCTGGATCATTAGCTTTATCTTTCGATACAATTGATGTACTTCCTGCTTTTGTAACTTCATTTGTTGATAATGGAAACGGAACTGCTTCTATTAACATGACAATTACTGCTGATGATATTAGCGAGTATCTATATACCAACACTGCTGGTAACGATATTTACAGATCATACAGATTAAGTTATGTTGTTGACAATGGTACTGTTGATAACCCAATGTACAGTAATATCTATGTATTCGAAGGAACTAACAATGTAGCTACAACTGAAGCTTCTGAATTAGTAATTTATCCTAACCCAACAACAAGTGTAATTAACGTTGCAAATGTTGAAGGTGCTTCAATCCGTGTTTATAACATCGTTGGTGAATTAGTTGCTTCTGTTGAGAATGCAAGTAACCTAGCTCAATTAGACCTAAGTGCTTATTCAAACGGAACATATTTCGTTAAAGTTGTAAACGGAAACGAAACAACAACTCAAAAAGTTAATTTGATCAAGTAATCAAATTACAATCATATTTCTGAAGCCCCGGCATTTTGCCGG
>JBFHES010000187.1:0-9343 GCA_041584015.1 Bacteroidales bacterium | reverse complement strand
TCTACTGAAAGTCTTGAGGAATTGAAATTGAAATTTGAAGTTTCAGGAGCTTTGCTTGGACAAGGTGTCCCATAATAACCTGAAAGCTCAAAAAATCAGGAATTAGATGTTGTAATTTTTAAAAACTGAACTCATTAGAACAAAGGATTTAGTACATTCGTTTCATAGATCTATATGAAATAAACCAAATCAACTCTTAATAAAATGGTACGTAGCTCACTCATCTATTTACTCTGCTTTATTAGCTATAGCTCCTTTGCACAGCAAACATTTACCGATACCATTTGGCACGATGGAATGGCACGAGAATTTATTGTTTATCTGCCAGCCACTTATACAGGAACGGAGGCTGTTCCGCTGGTATTAAGTTTTCATGGCTATACAAACTATGCACAAGAACATATGGAATATGGCGACTTTAGAGCGATTGCTGATACCGCCAATTTTATCGTTGTACATCCACAGGGCACCCTGGACAATACCTTTCAAACCTATTGGAATGTCGGCGGTTGGACCACAGGTAATGTCACGGACGATTTGGGCTTTGTTGAATCCTTAATGGATACCTTGCTAGAAGATTACCTGATTGATGAAACACGTATCTATTCAACGGGCTTTTCTAACGGTGGCTTCTTAAGCTTTTATTTGGCTTGTAATTACGGCGAAAGACTTGCAGCCATTGTAGCTGTATCCGGCGCTGTAACCGGAGAAATCTTAGACTCCTGTAATTCTGCTAATGCTACGCCGGTTTTGCAATTTCATGGTACCGGTGATTTTGTTATTCCCTATTACGGAGGTTTATGGTCGGAATCAGTGGATGCCGCGCTCCAATTATTCATCGATAAAAATGATTGTGCCCAAATACCTGTTACCAGTTCGGTGCCCGATATAAACTTAACAGATGGAAGTACCGTTACAAATATGCTCTATGAAGGAGGAACGAACGGATCTGTTGTGGAGCACTATCAAATAGTTGATGGAGGGCATACATGGCCGGGTGCAACCGATGGCTCTCCGTTCACTAATCTCGATATTAATGCAAGCAAACTAATCTGGGAGTTCTTCTCAAAATACAACATCTATGGCCTTATAAATACCAACAGCATCAATGAAAAGAACGACGACCTGCAATTGATTTCAGTTTATCCAACACCGGCACAATCTTTTATTACCATTGAAAACAGAGGAGCCGGATCTCAAACATACAGCCTGCATACAATTTCCGGAAGCATTATTAAACAAGGAAGCATAAACATCGGACAGCACAAACTTTCAATAAGCAATCTTAAAAACGGTTATTACTTGTTAAGAATAGGAAGCCAAACGTTTAATATCATAAAAACTCAGTAACCACATGCAGTTCAAAAAAATAATAATGGGCATACCCATAAATATTTACAGAAAGGCAAAAAACCTAAAATTAGAAAATTGGAAGAAGTATAGTATCGAGTTCTTATCCATGTTCATTGCGGTTATTTCTGCATTTGCCTTAAATAATTTTAACGAAAATAGTAGGGATGCACATTCTGAAAACAAGATTCTTACCGAAATATCAAACGGACTTGAGAAAGACTTAGATGACATTAAGTTGAACATAGGCGGCCATAAGAAGGGAATATCCGCTTGCAGTTATTTCAGGGAAATTATTGTAGGCAATATAGTTAACGAAGACTCCATATTAACTCACTACCATAATCTTACCCGTGATTTTATATCAATTCAAAATATTGCCGGCTACGAAACGCTTAAATCGAAAGGACTTGAATTAATACAGAATGATTCATTAAGACTGAAGATAATTTCGCTTTATGAATATGACTACAACACCTTACGAAAGCTGGAAGAAGAGTACTCTGAAATGCAATTTTACGATAACTACTTTTCAGAATTTAACGAAGAGCTGGCTGCAAATTTTAAAATTGACAGTATTGGGAATTTAACGGAGATTAGCTTGCCATTAGCAATTGAAGGACAGAAAAGAAACAAACTATTACTTTTTATCTGGAAGATTCAAAAAAACAGAAACTTCATTCTTGAGTATTATACCGCCATTGAAGAGAAAATAAATGAAGTAAGAAAAAGCATTAGCGAAGAAATCCATTAGTTGCAGCAAACAGCTACTAATATTTTCGTCTCTGGGTTAATGCCAAAATGCTATATTTAAGGTCTAAACAATTTTTTGAAGATCTCAATAAGCAAAAATAGCACAGCAGCATTCCCCATGAAACCAATCAAACTAATCTTAACCATATGCATACTAATCCTGCAGCTGGGAAAAACAGAAGCTCAGGAAACAGTTAGATTGTACAATACAGCAGTGAGCTTGTATGAACAAAAAAAATACGCAGCGTCTCTTCAAGCCCTTGACCAACTCATTGAGAAAGGAGAGTTTGAGTTTAGCGCGTATTTTAAGCGAAGCTATTGCCACTATAATCTGGGAGCCTACGAAAAGGCAATTATTGATATTGAGAAAGCCTATGAGTTCGCTCCAAAAGACAATCGCTACTTTTATTTTAAGGGACAGACCTATGACAAATTAAAGAAAATGAGTCTGGCCAGCTATTATCTGGATATGGCCGTTAAATTCCAGCCCAAGAAATTATACTACTATAAATACCGCGCAGCTTTTAACCTGGATAGAGGCAAGTATGCAAAAGCGGAACATGACTATACTGTACTTATTGGAGCCAATCAGTTCGATTATAAGAGATATCATGGGAGAGGTCTGGCGCTGTTTAATCAGAAAATGAAAACCGAAGCTTGCCTGGACTGGCTGCATGCCCGCGACCATAATAAGGCGAGCAAGCGTTTGTTCTTTTACAACTGCACCGATCTTGATCTACGAAATAAAGAACTTGCCCCTACTCCACCACAACTGGCAACTGCCCCCGAATTTAAAAATAACAGAGACAGCTCAATTGTCAACTATTTAACACGCCGCGTAACTTATTCAATTGATAACTTGAGAAACAATGAGGAAGGCTATGTAATTGCAAGCTTTACCGTTACAAAAGCAAAGACAATTGAGAATATTGAATTTCTATATTCTACAAATCCTGTTTTTGAAAATGATTTGAAATTACTGATACAGTCAGCAAGTAAATATATTCAGCAGGCAGCCATGCTAAACGGGCAAACTGTTGATTACACCTATATCCTGCCCATTCGGTTTCAGCTAGATAAACCCAAACATTCGATTAGCGAATTGCGCGATTCCTTAAAAGGATTTGAAGAGTTTAAAGACTATGAGAATATATGCAGCATCTCGGAGAAGATTTTAAGTCGCAACCCTTTTTTAATAGAAGTGCAAACCAGCAACAATGCCGCAAGAAAGAAACTTGGTTTACCTGAAGAAATACATGCGATTAAAGAACTGGCTGATTATTCAAAGAACAACTACGAATTCATTAATGAGGTATGGGCAAAGCCAACATATTATAAAACTAACTATGATTCAGCCTGGCAAATAAGCTTGTCAAATGAAGCTGTAATAGTACGCATAAGCGAATGGGACATAGCACAGGTTCACAACCTATATCGTTACGATGTTGAAGAAACGCGTGATGTACTCTATTATGAGGATGGTGCATTTTATGATTATCTAAACAACGAAACGCTTGTGGCCAAAGGAGAATACAAAGCTGGCCAAAAAGAAGGGCTCTTTGAATTTTATCATGACAATAATAACCTGAAGGCCCGCTTTCATTATAAGAATGATCAATTAATTGATTCTGCCTTTTTCTTTCACGACAATGGCCAGCTGAAAGCAACAGTTGTTTTTAATCATCACAACTTTCACATCCTATCATACCAGGATGAACAGGGCAAGGACTTGTTACCCAACGGTAATGGATCATGGGAATATACCAACTCCAACCCTACCTACAACACCATTCAAATTGTTGGCAAACTCAATAATTACGAACGTCACGGAATTTGGTTGGCGCTAAGTTCAGATGACATTATTATTGAGGAAAAGTATAAAAACGGGAACTTCAGGTCCGGAAAATTTTACGAGAACGGAAAAAGGAAACTGCTAGACACAAAGCTTAAATCAACAAAAATTCAATCATGGATTTTCACTCCTGCATTCCTAGGTAAAACTGAACAAAGAAAATACACCAAAGCATTTCTGGATGAGCAAAACTAAACAATCGACATATTGATTTCCATCAATAATTAACTAATAAAAATTAATCATCTTATTATATTCTAGCATCCAATGAAATATATTTACCTACTAATTGCAACACTAACAATTCTTACTTCCTGCGAGCAATCAGCCACCAACCACTTTCTGGTGAAAAACAAAATATCAGACTACTCCATTGTTGTGAGCAAAAACTCAGATACCTTAACTCAAAGAGCAGCGCAGGAAATACAACAGTATATTTTCAAAGTATCGGGAGCAAAACTTACCATTGTTGCCACCATAGAACCCGGTAAGAAACAAATCATACTTGGCAAGGCTGGTATTCTTGACACCTCTATTTCTATAGGGTTAGACTCCATTGACGATGATGGATTCATCATTAAAACCACGGGAGATAATTTACTAATAGCTGGTAAAAATGGGAAAGCAAATTTATATGCAGCCTATACCTTTATTGAGGAATACCTGGGATGCAGACTACTTTCGGCTAGCGAAGAGTTTATTCCCGAATCAAGCACCATTAAACTTCCCGATATTGATAATACCTACAATCCTGCATTCTCATTTCGCAGGACCTTATTTCCGGGATTATACAATGAGAAATACCGTTACTGGCACAAAATTGAGACCCTCGATGAATGGGGTAGTTTTGTGCATACCTTCAATAAACTCATTGCTCCCGAAAAATACTTTGATGAACATCCTGAGTTCTTTTCGCTCAACGGCAATAATCGTTTAAAAGATGGCCAACTGTGTTTGAGCAACCCCGAGCTATTAAACACCATTAAGGAAAATCTAAGCGTAGAAATTGAAAAGCATCCGGATAAAAAGTACTGGTCGGTATCGCAAAACGATTGTTACAATTTTTGTGAGTGCAGTAATTGTCAGGCACTTTACGACAAATACGAATCGGTTTCCGGAGCCTATATTTTCATGGCAAACGAGCTGGCTCGCGAATTTCCCGACAAGCACATTTCAACGCTTGCATATCAGTTCACTCGCTCGGCGCCTAAAAACATTAAACCACTTGAAAATGTGAATATCATGTTTTGTTCCATCGAATGTAACAGAAGCATGCCACTGGCCGAAGACAAGAGAAGTGCTGGGTTTGTAAAAGACATGCAAGACTGGAGCAAACTCACAAGCAACATTTTCGTGTGGGACTATGTAGTGCAATTCAAAAACTACCTCACACCCTTTCCTAATTTTGATGTCCTTCAACCCAACATCCAATTCTTTAAAGAGAACAAGGTAGACATGATGTTTCAGCAAGGTAGTAACCGAAACTGGTCAGACCTAGCTGAACTAAAGCAATACCTAATCTCCAAGTTGATGTGGAACCCGAATGCAAATGCCGACTCAATCATTAACGATTTCCTGAGCAAGTATTACGGCCCGGCAGCACCTTACATTAAAAGTTATGGGCAAGAAATGCACTCCGCACTAGCTCAACATAAAACAGAGGAATGGTTAAACATCTATGGTTATCCATCGGATTATTACGACTCCTATCTTACGCCAGCTCTGTTAGAAAAGTACAAGGCACTTATGGACAAAGCGGAAGCAGCTGTTCAGCGCGATTCGCTTTACCTAAAACGAGTTTTAAGAACACGTCTGGCTGTAGATTTTGCCTACCTTGACATTGCCCTAAATAAAAACACCGGCAACTTAAGCTACCTTGATAAAAGTAACGAAACGCTAAGCTTGCGCACTGACATGCTCGAGTACCTGGATCGTATGGTGGAAAACTCAAAGCTTACCAACACCACAAGAATAAATGAGCGTAACTTCCTTACAGAAGATTACCAAAAATATGTACTCCATAAACTAAGCCTGATGACGAAGGCAAATCTGGCCAAGGGCAAAAAGGTGACTTGTCTGACAGCTCCTTCGGAGACCTATCCGGTGGGTGGTGCGGCAGCATTAACAGATGGATTATTCGGCGATCTGGATTATCATAACAATTGGCTGGGCTTTCAGGGCAACGATATGCAAGTTGAGATTGATTTACAAAAAGTAGAAAACATAAATCAACTAAGCATGAATTTCTTGCAGGCAGTAAATTCATGGGTGTTTCAACCTGTTGAAGTAAGTGTTGAGGTTTCTATGGATGGGAATCAATACAGGCAAGTAAAAAGCATGAAAGGCAATACCGACATAAGAACCTATCTGGTGAAAGCCATTCCTTTCAACATCACTTTTCCGGAGGTGCAGGCCCAATACATTCGGGTTACGGCAACTTCATTAAAGCAATGTCCGGAGTGGCACAGGGGTTTTGGTAACCCATCATGGATTTTTATTGACGAACTAATAGTTGAATAAACCAATTCCCTATGAAACGACTAACTGTTAAAAAAGCATTACTGTGTTTGCTTACTTTACCAATTCTTGCCGGTAATTTGTTGGCGCAATCGGAACAGACTTCAAGTCAGCCCTTACTTAGGTTTGATGTATTTGTAAACGGAGCTCAATTCTCTGTAATGGAAGGCGACACCTTACTACATAACAATGATACGATTGTGGTAAAAGCCTCCAACTATTTAAGCTTCGATTTTGGAGCGGTGTCTTTTGATTATCCAAAACAATTGGCTTTTGAACACAGTGAAAATACCGGCTTAAGAAGCTGGACCCTTGATGGTAGCACATTTGTAATTATGTATTTCGAGTTTAGCGTAACAATAGATTTAGATGAATTTGTTAAAGATCTGATGACTGACTTTGGTGATGAAAACTGCGAGCTTTCAAAAAAGAACTTAAAACTTGGAGCTACAGGATTAAGTGGAAGAAGAATAGATGTGACCATTTTAGGTTCCGCATTAACCTTCGATATCTACCATATAAAAACCAGAGACTTCAAAACTCATTTTATTGCATTTCAAGATTCGAAGAATGACGATGGCTCCGATTCTGCTGAAAGTTTAGAAGCCTTAGAAATAATTAATAATACTTTTAAAGTAAAATAAACGTTCTTGCTGTTGTACCTGTTAGAATAGTTAGAGTTCAACACCTAAATTGACAAATAATGAAACAGGCTTTCCTACTGCTACTTCTGGGAGTACTATTAACAAGCGCCAAGGCTCAGTTGTATTTTCCTCCAAACAATTCAAATAATTGGGACACCACAGCACCTGCCAGTTTAGGTTGGTGCCAAAACAAAATTGATAGTCTTTATACACTATTGGATAGCAACAGTACCAAAGCTTTCATTTTACTTAAGGATGGTAAAATTGTGCTGGAACAATATTTTAATGGTCATTCCGAAAGTTCAGTTTGGTATTGGGCATCGGCAGGTAAAACCTTAACGGCCTTTATGGTGGGTATTGCACAACAAGAAAATTACTTAAATATAACGGATACTGCAGCAACTTATTTAGGCGATGGATGGACCAGTTGCGCTGCAAGTCAGGAAAAGCAAATTAGCATCCGACATCAATTAACAATGACCAGCGGATTAAACGACGGCCTCGCTGATCCGTATTGCACCGACGACACCTGCTTGCAGTATTTGGCAGATGCCGGTACAAGATGGGCCTATCATAACGCGCCTTACACCCTCCTGGACAATGTAATTGAAAATGCCACCGGACAAACACTAAATTTGTACACCAGTCTTAAATTAAAGAACACCACTGGCATGGATGGTTTGTATATTCCGCAAGGATACAACAATGTCTTTTTTAGCACGGCCAGAAGTATGGCCAGATTTGGCTTGCTGGTTTTGAACAAAGGAAACTGGAACGGGAATGCCGTTTTAAGTGACAGCAGCTATTTTAACGAGATGATTAATACATCGCAAAACCTTAACAAAGCCTATGGTTATTTATGGTGGCTAAACGGTAAAAGCGAGTTTATGATTCCACAAAGCCAGTTTGTTTTTTCCGGAAGTATGAACCCCAATGCACCAAACGACATGATTTCAGCCCTGGGCAAAAACGGACAATTCATAAATATTGTTCCGTCGCAAAATATGGTTTGGATAAGAACGGGCGATGCACCGGATAATTCCATTGTGCCCTTTACTTTTAACGATAAAATATGGGAATACATAAACGACCTGGATTGCGGTTCGCTGGCCAACAATCAGACAACAGATGAGAAATTAAAATTTGTAGCTTACCCAAACCCGGTGAAAGACATCATGCGCTTGCAATGCTCAGATCAACTTACGGGATCAACCAACTATTCCATCATTAACCCCTTGGGTGAGATCATTCAGCAAGGTAGTTTCAATGCCAATCAAACTAATTTGAAATTGCTTACTTTGAATAGTGGTATTTACTTGTTAGTTTTACATAACAATAACTATTACCAATCAATCAAATTTGTAAAAGAATAAACACTGATGTAATTGTTGCAGATCGGTGAAAAAGCAACAAGCTGGTTGACAAACATTAACTGATAACATTAAAATTCAGGAACATGATAAAACGAATACTATTGTTATTTCTAGTACTAGGCTTATTTACCCACTGTTCAGATAGCGTTATTTATAGCCCTGCGGTTAACCTGCCTGTTAAGCCCTTACTTAAAAATGAATTCGATCTACAAGGAGGAATTGGTTTATTGCCTGAGGCACGCCCTCATATGCTTGGAGGATCGTATACAACTTTTGCGGCCATTGGGCAGCTTAGTTATGGTTTTAGTGATAAGTTCTCGTTGAATGTAAAAGGCTGGACAGACATTGAACAACGTGAAAATAGCCTACGCGCTGGTGCTGCCTTAACGGCCCAGTTTGCTTTGCCCTTGAACAGCAAAAGCTGGCTCCTGTTCCTGCCACGAGTAGGAATTGCAACTGGAGGACTTGGTGGCGGTACAGGTTTTGGCCTCTCAACAATTTATCAAAAACAGATTAAACCCGGACTAAGCTATTATGCCGGAATTGGTTCATTAGTTGGACTCGAAGAAGGTTTCGAAACTGATGAAGGCATTAAGTATGCATCGGGTATCGGATTGCTAGGTCATGCCGGTGTAAGCTGGAAATTTGCCGGTGATTTCTGGCTTAACTGTGAGTTAACTCCAATCTACCAGATTAACCACTTCGAGAATAAGAAACAGTTTATCGTTTCGCCATCCTTAAGTATTGCTTACACCTTTAAAAATGACTAGCATGAGAACCTATTTCTTAAGATTTTTAATCATTGGATTGATGACCATCAGCCTTACAAGCTGCATTAAGAAGGAAGCCTATGT
>JBFHES010000186.1:0-9506 GCA_041584015.1 Bacteroidales bacterium | reverse complement strand
TGTCCTGAGAATTTAGAGTACTGGATTTGTGGCGAAGATACTGCCTTAAGCATAGCGTTACCACAAAGTTCTGATGCTTGTGGTATCCAAAATATTTTTAACTTTTATACACTAGGATCTGATGCATCGGGCATTTATCCTATCGGACATACAGATGTGTTATGGACAGTAAACGATCCATCAGGGAATGCACGCACTTGTATACAGGCGGTAAACATTTATCAAAAGCAATTACCGAATATTGAAATTATTGGTGATAGCTCGGTTTGTTTAGGAGATGCAGTGGTTTTTGAAGCAGCACCTCAGCTTGTTTATTGTAGCGCTGGATGCGAATTAGAAACGTCTTATTGCGCATCATCTTCCAACCTTTCACATTTAATGTACATAAAAGAGGTAGGCTTAAATAATGGTGAGAATTATTCCTTATCCAGTCAGTATTCTGATTATACAAGCGATGTGTTAAGCGAAATTAGTCAGGACTCAACATACGTGTTAAATGTTACCAGCTATAGTTATTACGGATATGTTGGAAATATGAGCGTGCATATCGATTGGGATCGTGATGGAGTATTTGAGCACACTCAGTATGTTGATCCAAGCAGTCAGCTAAACAATAATAACTATTACCAAATTCCGCTTACAGTTCCGGCTGATGCTGACTTGGGCTTAACCAAAATCAGGATAGTTTTAAGCAATGCAGCTGGTCAGTCGGCATGTGGTATTTATCCATTTGGCGAAACCGAAGATTATAAAGTTTTAGTTAAATCATACACAGCAGGCCAATTCGTAAGTCATAGCTGGAGCTATAACTCCAACATGCTTTCGTCTGCAACAACATTAATGATACCATCTGTTACAGATGCAGAAGCAGGCCTTTATGAGCTTTCGGTAACTGCGCTATCAGGTTGCTCGGGATCAAAACAAGTTGAGTTGCTTGTAAATAATCCTAAACCTGAATTACCATTTGATACTGTGTCTACGATGGTACTTGATACTTTTTTAGTAGATGCAGGAGACTATGACAGTTATAACTGGCAGGATGGATCGGTAGATAACCCATACCAGATTGCGGACTATGGACTGTACAGAGTAAGTGTTACACAAAATGGTTGTATCGGAATTGATTCCATGTTGGTGCTCGAACAACAAGACATTTATTTGCGAAATGGTTGGAGTATGATTTCGACTTACATTAACTATGACAAGAATATAAGTGAATTACTGCAGGATGTTAACGCTGATGTGATTATTGTGAAAGGAGCAGGTGGTGCCATATATTGGCCGGCATTTGGTGTAAACACAATTGGCTTTATAAATATAGGCGAAGCCTTTCTATTGAAAACACTAAACGAAAAGACGCTAGTCGTAGCCGGATCTGCCGTTAATCCTACCAATGAGAGCGTATACCTTAATGCCGGATCTAATCTTGTTGCATACCTAAGAAAAACCGAGGCACCTGTTACGGAGGTGCTCAACTCCATTGAAAACCATCTAGAGGTGGTTATAAATGATGACGGTTATACCTATTGGCCCGGTTTTAACATTGACATGATTGGCAATATGAAACCAGGCGAAGGATACAGATTTAAGATGCTTGCAGCAACTAGTTTAATATACCCAAGTAATGCAAGTGAATTCAATAAAAGTTTTGTTGAGAGATTGGCTACAACAAATTATTCTATGAATTTAAATACTGGTACAAATATGCAAGTCGCAATACCTAAAGTAGCATGGCAAGTAGAGCCAGACTTTGGAGATGAGGTTGGTATCTTTAACTCACAAGATGTACTGGTTGGAGCTGCCGTTTACAATGGTGGTAATATGGCTATTACTGTCTGGGGAAATAACGAAATAGAGAAGAGTATAGCAATGAATAGCACTGGTGTATTTGAAATGCGACTATGGAGCAAAGCTTCTGATGCTGTGTCTCAGATTGTTGTTTCGGAATGGTTAGAAGGCAATGGAACTTATAAACATGGAAAGGTATCAGTTGTAGGCGTTATGGAAAATCATGTTAGTGATTTGGACATGACAATTGCTGCTTACCCAAATCCTGTTCTAAATGATCTCCTGATAAATTATCATATTCAAGAAACATCAGTTGTTAAGCTTAGTTTGTTGAATGCAAGCGGACAAACTATGGAAGTATTATATGAGGGATCAGTTAAGATTGGCGAATACCAGCGGGAGATTGACATGACCAATTATCCTGCTGGTTATTATTTTGTAAAATTAGCTACTCAGCATGACTTTAAAGTAGTGAAAGTATCTAAGCTTTAGGTAACGTTGATTTATTTATCGGGCCCGAAACATTGATTTGTTTCGGGCTTTTTTAGTTTTAATTACAAGATCTTCTGCTACAATTTGGCAATTCTAGGTTCGTTGGTGCGCTCTTCACACCTATAGCACCGTTCTACTCTCAGTAAGTGCATGTTCCCTCCAAGCTATATAATACATGTATTCTTGCTAAGCTATCGTTTATTGTAAATGCTTATACAGCAAATGCACTTATATAATGTATTCAGAGATTAGCATCCGATAAATTTAAATAGGTTCTAAATAAAATTCAGCTGGTAAATTCCCCGAGGTGCTTTTGCGTGTTTCACGCAAAGTTTATAAAAAACCTAATGTTACAGCAGGTAAATAGAAGTGCAAACGCTGGCTTATGGTTATACTTGAATAAAGAAATTTTATAACCAATTAAATAATTAACGATATGGCTAATTTACTAGAACAAAAAGTTGATGATTTTATGGCGAAGGTTATCGCTAAGAACCCTGCAGAAGTTGAATTCCATCAGGCGGTTAGAGAAGTTGTAGAATCAATCATTCCATTTCTGGAGGAAAATCCAAAGTACAACGAAGCTAAAATACTTGACAGAATAGCTGAGCCAGAGAGAGTACTGATGTTCCGTGTTCCTTGGTTAGATGATCAAGGTGGTGTGCAGGTGAACAGAGGTTTCCGTATTGAGATGAATTCTGCTATTGGACCTTACAAAGGTGGATTGCGTTTTCACCCGACAGTAAATCTTGGTGTTCTTAAGTTTTTAGCGTTCGAACAAGTATTTAAAAATTCACTAACAACCCTACCAATGGGTGGTGGTAAAGGTGGATCAGACTTCGATCCAAAAGGAAAATCAGATAACGAAGTAATGCGTTTTACTCAGAGCTTTATGTCAGAATTATTCCGTCATATTGGTCCAAATACCGATGTGCCTGCTGGTGATATAGGTGTTGGCGGACGTGAGATTGGTTTTATGTTCGGACAGTACAAAAGATTGCGTAACGAGTTTACCGGTGTATTAACTGGTAAAGGTAGAGAGTGGGGTGGATCCTTAATTCGTCCGGAAGCTACCGGTTATGGAACTGTATATTTCGCTGAAGAGATGTTGAAAACGCGCGGCGATTCAATGAAAGGTAAAGTTGTTACGGTTTCTGGTTCAGGAAACGTTGCACAGTTTGCTACAGAAAAGGCAACTGAGTTTGGAGCTAAAGTAGTAACAGTATCCGATTCAGGTGGGTTTATTTATGATCCGGATGGAATAGATGCAGAGAAATTAGAATACATCATGTGGCTGAAAAATGTTAAGCGCGGACGTATTAGCGAGTATGCCGCTAAGTATGGCTGCGAATATCATGAAGGTGAAAGACCATGGATTATTAAGTGCGATGTTGCTTTACCTTGCGCTACACAAAATGAAGTGAACGAAGAAGAAGCTAAGACTCTAATTGCAAACGGATGTTTTGTTGTATCTGAAGGTGCAAACATGCCATCAGTTCCTGAAGCAATTGAGGTTTACATTGAAAATAAAATTTTATACGGACCGGGTAAAGCTGCTAATGCTGGTGGTGTTGCTGTTTCAGGATTAGAAATGAGCCAGAACTCAATGCGTTTATCATGGACCCGCGAAGAGGTTGATGCTAAACTACACCAAATCATGAAGGATATTCATGAAACATGCGTTAAGTATGGCACAGAAGGAAAATACATCAACTACGTGAATGGTGCAAATATTGGAGGTTTTGTAAAAGTAGCCGACGCAATGCTTGCTCAAGGAGTGGTTTAAATATGCTATGTTAATATTTCAAGAAAAGGGCTTTCCTGCAAAGGAGCCCTTTTCTCATTCATAGTTTTAAATCAATCTTAATAAGCTAGTGCGCTGCTAGCAATATATAATCAATCAATTAAAAGTCTTTACAATTTTAAATCAGCTCAACTAAGCTGCTCTCAAACATCCTGCAAAGGAAGCTATGTATACGCTAAATTCTCTAATATTAAGATTAGAAGAAGATCTAAAAAAAAGAATCTAAAAATAGGCATCATGCGAATAAAACGACTCACCCTAAAACAGCAAACAGATGATGAAAATGCTGCTGTCGATATTGACTTATTAAATCCACTTATTGAAAAATACAGAGGGAAACGGGGCAATTTAATTCCTCTCTTGCAAGGAGCGCAAGACCTTTTTGGATATATACCACGCGAAGTATTTCTGATATTCAATAGCAAACTTGGACTTAATTTAAGCGATATGTATGGGGTTGCTACCTTCTATGCACAATTTAGATTGGCTCCAGTAGGTAAGCATATTGTAAAGGTTTGCCATGGTACGGCTTGCCACGTGCAAAGTGCCCCTGCCATTACAGCTGCCATAAAAGAAGCTTTAAAAGTTGAAGATGGAGCAACCACAGAGGATGGACTTTTTACACTTGAATCTGTTGCATGTCTCGGGTGCTGTTCACTGGCTCCGGTAATGATGATTGGCGATGATACTTTCGGCAAGCTAACCGGAAAAAAGGCAGTAAAAGTGATTAAAGATATCAGACTAAAAGAACTTAACTAATTCCCCTTCAACAGGACTAAAACAATATTACAATGGAAAAAACACAAGTGATTGTTGGACTGGGAAGTTGCGGAATAGCAGCCGGTGCCAATAAAATATTTGAAAAAATTGATGCCATTAAACGAGCAGAGAACCTGGACTTTGAACTTAAAAAAACTTCATGCATCGGCATGTGCTATCGTGAGCCCTTGCTGGAAGTTGTTGATAGCGATGGCTCTTATTTATATGGTGAAGTTGATGAGGCGCGAGCTTTAGAGATAATTGAAAAGCATGTTGAACGCAATGAACCAGTAAAAGAGTATGTGGTACATAGCGAGCTATTTTCTACCGTAGACGATGTCTTTTTTAAAGGACAGGTAAAAATAGCATTAAGAAACTGCGGCTACATTGACCCTGAGTCCTTGGTCGAGGCCGAGAAAGCAAATGCTTACAAGGCGATGAAACATATTGCCAGTGAGCAATTATCTGGTAGCGATATTATTCAGACCATCATTGAGTCTGGCCTTCGGGGTAGAGGAGGAGGAGGCTTCTCGACCGGAATGAAATGGAAATTTGCTTACAACAGTCAATCAGACGAAAAATATATAATTTGTAATGCCGACGAAGGTGATCCCGGTGCATTCATGGATCGGTCCTTACTCGAAGGTGATCCGCACGCTGTGCTCGAAGGAATGATCATTGGCGGATATGCCATTGGTGCTACGGAAGGCGTAATCTATTGTCGTGCGGAATATCCACTTGCAATTAAACGATTAAACATTGCCATTGATCAGGCGCGGGAGAAAGCTTACTTAGGTAAAGATATTTTTGGCTTAAAAGGTTTCAACTTTGATATTTATGTGAAAGAAGGTGCGGGAGCATTTGTATGTGGTGAAGAAACCGCCCTAATGGCATCTATTGAAGGCGAACGAGGAATGCCTCGAAAACGACCTCCTTTCCCTGCTGTTTCAGGCCTTTGGAAAAAACCAACCAACATTAATAATGTTGAAACATGGTCGAATATACCTTGGATCATTAATAACGGACCAGAGGCTTATAACCAATACGGAACCGATAAGAGCAATGGAACCAAGGTGTTTGCCTTAACAGGAAAGATCAAACATGGAGGTTTGGTTGAGGTACCTATGGGTATTACCATCAACGATATCATCTTTAAACTGGGAGGTGGTATTCAGGATGATAAGCAATTTAAGGCAGTTCAGCTTGGTGGGCCATCAGGCGGTTGTATTCCAGCGCATTTATCGCAAACAATTGTAGACTATGATTCTGTAAACGCAACAGGAGCTATAATGGGATCTGGTGGAATGGTGGTAATGGATGAAACAACTTGTATGGTTGATATAGCCCGTTTCTTTTTAAATTTCACCAAAGAGGAGTCGTGTGGTAAGTGTACTTTCTGTAGGGTTGGTACTACACGAATGCTGGAAATCTTAACACGTATTACCGAAGGTGAAGGTAAAGAAGGAGACATTGAATTACTGGAAGAATTAGCGTATCAAATTAAAGATAGTTCACTCTGTGGATTAGGTCAAACAGCACCAAATCCAGTGCTAACTACCATAAAATATTTTAGGGATGAGTACGAAGCGCACATTAGAGACAAGAAGTGCCCTGCGCTTAATTGCACCAAGTTATTGCATTACGAGGTAATTGAGGAGAATTGTACAGGCTGTACAGTTTGTGCTAAAAATTGTCCGGTTAATGCCATCTCCGGCGAACGCAAACAATTACACTTTATCGATCAGGCGGTGTGTACGCAATGCGGCGTATGCTACAGCAAGTGTAAGTTCGAGGCAATAAAAATATCTTAAGTATTGATCATCATAAATGAACAAAGAAGAAATCATGGATGAACTAAATATTATAATTAACGGAAAGAATTATAAAGGTCGCAAGAATGAATCTATTCTGGATTTAGCCAAGCGCAACAACATACATATTCCAACCTTATGCCACGATCCAAGACTAGAGCCATACTCATCATGCTTTTTATGTGTGGTTGAGATTAAAGGTGCGCGTGGCTTGCAAACTTCATGCTCAACAAAAGTTACCGAGGGCATGGAAATAACAACCATTAACGATCGGATTAAGAAAGCCAGAAAAACGGCTCTCGATCTGCTTTTGAGTAATCACTATGCAGATTGTCAGGCACCTTGCAAGGATACGTGTCCGGCTGGTGTCGATGTTCAAGGTTACATTTCACTAATTGATAAAGGACTGTATAACGAGGCAATCAGGCTGATTAAAAAGACCAATCCACTTCCAGCTATTTGTGGTCGCGTATGCGTGCGCCCTTGCGAAGTAGCATGCCGACGAAATTTATTAAATGAAGGCAGCCCGGTTGGTATTGATTATATGAAGCGTTTTGCTGCCGATCAGGATCTTGATTCTGAAACAAGATACATCCCGGATATTGCTGATTCAACAGGCCAAAAGGTTGCCATAATCGGTGCTGGTCCTGGAGGATTGTCAGCTGCTTATTTTTTACAGCAAAATGGTCATCAGTGCCATATTTACGAAGCCGCACCTCAGTCAGGTGGTTGGCTAAGGTATGGTATACCAGAGTATCGTTTGCCAAATGATATTCTTGATAAGGAAGTTGAAGCGGTAACTGAGCTTGGTGCAACTATCTTTTACAATAAGAAGTTGGGCGATAACCTTAGTTATGCTGATTTAAAGAACAGTTATGATGCTACAATTTTAACCATCGGATCGCAAAAAGGAACTTTGGTTGGTTGTAAAGGTGACGATGCGGAAAATGTATTCTCAGGAATCGATTTCTTAAAGAATATGGAGGTTACTGGGCAGCGTTACAACTTTAAAGGAAAGACTGTGACAGTTGTTGGAGGTGGTAATACAGCCATGGATTGTTGTAGAACTTCCCTGCGTTGTGGAGCCGACAAGGTTTATGTGGTTTATCGCCGTACAGAGAAGGAAATGCCAGCAAATCCAATTGAGATTCACGAATCGAAATTAGAAGGTGTTGAATATTTATTCCTAACCAACCCAACTGAAATTAATAAGGATGAGAAGGGTGCGGTAAAGTCGATGACCCTTTTAAAAATGGAGTTAGGTGAACCTGATGCATCTGGTCGTAGGCGTCCGGTTCCTATCGAGGGGTCGGAGTTTGATTTACCGGTAGATTATGTACTTGCCGCAATTGGGCAAAAAACGGAGGTTAATTTTATTGATGACGTAAATAAGAATACACTGCATGGCGAATTAAAGATCAATCGTTGGGGCGATATTGATGCCAATGCAGAGACGCTGGAAACAGGTATTCCTGGAATGTTTGCAGCAGGTGATGGTGTTAGCGGTCCGGCAACAATTATTGAAGCCATTGCTCAGGCAAAAACAGCATCGCGCAGTTGTCATCAATACTTATCAGGATTACCAATTGAACCGGAAAAACCAGAGTTTCTGAGCAAGAAGGACAATTATAAGAAACAGCTAAGTGATGATTATAAGGGAAGATATTTTGCACAGGCACGGGAAGAAATGCCGACACTTGATCCTGCAAACAGATTGAACTTTCTTGAAGTTGAGCTGGGGTATTCTGATGAAGAAATTGCACAGCATGAGGCGCAACGTTGTTTGGAATGTGGTTGCACGGAATACTTTACATGCGATCTTAAAAAATATGCAACAGAGTATGATGCCGAGCAAACAAAATTTGCCGGTGATTATAAGATAGCTGAAGTAGACTTCTCTCATCCGTTTATTGAAATAGATACCAACAAGTGTATTTTGTGTGCTCGTTGCGTTAGGATTTGTAGCGATGTGGTAGGTGCAAATGCGCTTGGTTTAGTTGAGCGAGGTTTTGCTACATCCATTGCGCCAAGCCTTGGTAATTCATTGGTTGATACTAATTGTGAGTCGTGTGGCTTATGCATATCTACTTGCCCAACCGGTGCCATAACCGAAAATAAGAAGTTTAAACCTGGGCCGATTGTTCCAGAATATTTTGAAACTATATCTCCGTTTACATCCGAAGGAGAAAGCATGCAGGTTGAGCATGTAAGCTCATTTGTTACCGGCGTTAGTGGTGCTAAAGGTTTGGTTAATCAGGATGCCAATATAGGTCGTCATGCTAAGTTTGGATACCAGTACCTGAATAGCAGCGAGCGGATTACAAAACCAATGGCTAAGGTTGATGGTGAATGGCAAGAAATCAGCTACGATCAGGCCTATGAATTAATGGCGCTTAAGATTAGAAGTGTAAGTAGTAATGAAAATGCTTTTTATGCAGGTGCTCGAATGACTAATGAAGAGATTTATTTGGTGCAGAAATTTGCACGTGTTGCAGCTAAAACCAATAATGTAAATAATTGGCATTATCTCTTTGGTGGCGAAGGTTACATTAAGAATGCACACGCTGTTGTCCCTTTTGATCAAATAAAGGGTGCCAGCAAAATTTACCTGATGGGGGCCGAGCTAGCCAGCCGAAATCAGTATGTTGGTTACTTGGTAAACGAAGCAAGAGTCAAGAATCATGTGCCTGTTGATTTGGTTTCTACGTTGCAGAAAAGTAGCATGGAGCATAAAGTCGATGGTGTTTTGAAGATCAAGTCATACTATCATTTTGTAAAGGCTGTAAACCATTATCTGCTAGGCAATGGTCTTGAGAACAAAATGTTTATTGACGATAATTGCGAGAATTTCA
>JBFHES010000185.1:0-9689 GCA_041584015.1 Bacteroidales bacterium | reverse complement strand
GTAAAAATGGGCATTACATTACTAAGCTTTTGAAGCTGTTGGTATGCTGGTAATGTGGCATTGATTGCTTCAATTTCAGAGTCGTTAGCTTGCGGAATACAGCTTGTTGTTCCGGGTAGGTAAGGATCGTGGTAAATCCAGAGTGTTCCGTCTGCGGAAGCTTGTATGTCTATTTCAATTCCATGGAAATGTTTAAGCCCTTGTTTTATGGCACTTAAGGAGTTTTCCGCATATTGCTCGTTTGGGTGTGCATCTTTGGCACCATTGGCACGGTGTCCAAGTATCAGGGTGTGTTGCTCTTTGGGTTGACAGGCTCCCATTAAAACGAGTAGCATTAAAACAAATGCGGGTAAATATTTGTGTTGGGCGTTTTTTTTCCGGTTCATATGTATCGTCCTTGAAATACAAATATAGCTTAAAGCGAATAAGTATTTCATCAAATATTAATCTTCAATGCTTCTGGTTTGCAGGCGTTCCATGCTTTCAACCTCAATGCTTACAAAACCGTATTCTTCAACAACCTTACCTGATATGGCATAACAGCCAGGCCCCCGGAACGGAAAACGTTTGCTCACCGGAGGAAAGTGCACGGTGTCAATCCAATGGCCTTCTTCGTCGAGCCAGGTGCCAAAGTACATGCCGTCTCCTTTGCTGGTGCGTGTGCCTTTTCGGTGAACCAGCTGGGCTGTTAGTCCAATGTGTTGATTTAGTTTTGCAGGTAAATCTCTTGCCAGCAGGTTTTGTATGGGAGGTTCTTTAAGTAATTTAAAGGGCGACACCAGCGGAAATCCGAGTAGCTCTATTTGATCAAAAGCATCTTCCAGTTCATGCTTCCATAATTCCGGCAGACTAAATTCTTTTACTTCCGGATTGAAAAGAGTTTTCTCTGGTTTGGTTTTTTTCGATGCCCCCAAGAGGAAATGCACATCCCAAAGCAATTCTTTTTTCCCTTTTTGGGTAAAACGGAAGGCTCCAATACGAATGAGGATGATCAGTTGTTCGAGCGAGATGGGGATACGTTGAGTAAAATCCTTGAGGTTAGCGAAAGCGCCGTTTGTCTGCCGATCGCTTAGTAGCTTTTTACCTGTGTCGCGTTCCAGCTCGTGTAGTAGCGAAAAGCCCAGGTAAATATGTTTGCCATCAATGGTTGATGCCCAATTGCTCCTGTTAACGCAGGGTGGTTCAATAATGCCTCCATTCATTTTTGCCTCGTGCAGGTAAAGCTGTGGCGAATAAAACCCACCGCCATTGTTTACCGTAGCCACCATATATTCCAGCGGATAGTAAACTTTAAGGTAAAGTGCCTGAAAGCTCTCTACGGCATAACTGGCTGAGTGTCCCTTGGCAAATGCATAATTGGCAAAACTTTCTATCTGGCGCCAAATGTCGTCGATGGTTTTTCGGCCGTAGCCTTTTTCATTGCAGTTGGCAAAAAACTTGTCGCGTATTTTCCAAAACTCGTTTCGCTGCCTGAACTTCCACGACATGCCTCGCCGTAAAATGTCAGCTTCATCAAGACTTAATCCTGCAAAATAGTGTGCCACTTTAATTACATCTTCCTGATACACCATTACACCGTAAGTTTCTTCCAGTATCTTGTACATTTCAGGAATGGCTTTGCGTGCCCGTTCGCGTTTCGATACATCCTGAAAGCGTTCGATGTATTCGCGCATCATACCACTTTTCGATACCCCCGGACGAATAATTGAACTGGCAGCAACCAGTCGTTTGTAGTCTTCGGCTTTTAGTTTGGTAAGCAACATGCGCATGGCTGGCGATTCAACATAAAAGCAGCCAATGGCTTTGCCTGATTTTAGCGATTGCTTAACTTCCGGATCTTCCATAAACAGGTTTACATTGTGAATGTCAACTTCGGCACCCTGGTTTTTTTTTATGAACTCGAGCGAGTCTTTAATTTTGCTTAAGCCGCGCTGACTAAGAATATCGAACTTGTGCAGACCAACATCTTCTGCCACTTGCATATCAAATTGTGTTGATGGAAAACCTTTGGGCAGCATTTCGGTGGATGTAAAATTACTGATGGGTGTTTCGGAAATAATAATGCCACTGGAGTGAATGCTGCAATGGCTCGGGAAACCCGTAATGTACTGACTGTATTTGATTACCCATTTTCCGTACTCATCGGCGCGTGCCGGATTTGGGTCTTTTTGCAGGCGCGTAATTTCTTCGTCGGGCAAACCAAATACTTTCCCAATCTCGCGAAAAGCCGATTTGTGGTTGTAGGTAATGTAAGTGCCAAGTAGTGCCGTGTGCGTATTTCCGTAGCGTTTAAAAATGTATTCAGTTACATCGTCGCGGTCGGTCCACGAAAAGTCAATGTCGAAATCGGGCGGGCTTGTTCGGTAAGGATTGATGAAACGCTCAAAGTAGAGGTCGAGCTCAATGGGATCGACATTGGTGATGCGCAGTAGATAGGCTACTACGCTGTTGGCTCCACTGCCTCGTCCAACGTAAAAATAATTCTTGCTTCGGGCATAGTTTACAATATCCAGGTTGATGAGGAAATAAGCACAAAAGCCTAATTCCCGTATCACTTTTAGCTCTTTGTTTACACGCTCAATAACTGTTGTGTCAGTTTGTTTGTATCGGTAGGGTAGCCCTTTCATGCATTCTTGTTGCAAGAGGATGAAGTCTTCTTCTTCCGATGAACTAAAAAATCGCTTGTTCTTATTTTTCCCAAATTCGAAATCGATTTTACAATTACGGAGTAATTCCTGCGTGTTTTCAATAATCTCCGGGTAGTTTGCAAAAGTTGCCAATAGTTCATCTTTTGTAATGAACAGATCGTTGGGAGATGCTTGCTCGGTTTTAGGTAACTTACTTAAGAGGGTGTTTTGACCAATGGCTCTCATAAGCCTGTGAATGTTGTAATCGCGCTTGTTCCGAAAAGTAGCTGTTTGCATAATTACCAGTTTGTCAACTTTATCTTTCCAGCTGCAAAAGGGCAACTTTTTAAGAGTTTCGGTACTGACACCCATAAACTCGTTTTCTTTTAATTCGCGATCGGCAGTGCTAAATGGATATACAACATATACATTATCAAAAACGGGCGCTGCAGGTGGGAGTGGAGTGCCGCTGTGTCGGAAGGGAGTGAAGAATTCGTTTAACTCGCGAAAGCCTTCGTTGTTTTTAGCAATCCCAACAAATTGCTGATTTACGCCATTTCTAAAATCAATGCCTATAACCGGATGCAGCTTGTATTCGGCTGCACGTCGAATAAAATCGATGCAGGCTGAGGTATTGTTTATATCTGTTAGTGCAATGGAGTCGTAGCCCAGAGCAGTTGTTTCGTCGAGCAGTTCTTCAATGGAAAGCGCGCCGTATTTAAAGCTGTAATATGTGTGGCAGTTTAGTAACAAGGTTTTGGTTTAAAGTGCGTAAGGTTGAAAGTTTAAAGTTTAAAGTGCAAAGAGCAAAGAGCAAAGTTTGTAAAGTGAGAAGTGTCGGGTTTTAGTTCATGATTGTTCACTGCTCAGCTTCTTCTGTGTGCCGGAATAACCGGAGGTTGCCCATTAAACGGGTTCGACCTTCCTAGTCCTTTTGATCCGAGTCCAATGGCGCGTTTTACCGCATCTTGTCCGTAGCGGTTGCGCATTTGATCCATGGCTTTGTATAGCTTGATGAGTTCGAATGAATCTTCGAATAGTTTAATTTGATAACTGCCACCAATCAAATGACTGAAGCGTACGCCCACTAAGCGAATGAGTACTCTTCTGTCGTAAATTTTGTCGAATAAGTCCATGGTTGTTTCAATCAAGGTATGGTCGAGCGAGGTGTACGATATGCGTCGCTGTTTGGTGTGTGTTTGAAAATCGGAGTAGCGAATTTTTACACTTACGCAGGCGGTGAGTTTGTTGCCATTGCGTAACTGGTAGGCTAAGTTTTCGGCCATGGCAAAAACAATGCTCCGCAGTTTTCGTACGTCGGTGGTGTCTTTTTCGAAGGTGCGCTCCATGGATATCGATTTCCTTTCGCTAAAAGGAATTACAGGCGTATTGTCAATTCCCTGTGCTTTTTTCCAAATGATGATGCCATTTTTGCCCAGTACCCGCTCCATGAGTTCTATGGGCATTTCTTGTACTGTTCTTACTTTTTCTACACCCATGCTGCGTAGCTTGGAGTAAGTCTGGGCGCCCACCATGGGTATCTTGCGCAGCGATAGCGGTGCTAAAAATGGTTTCTCTACTCCGGTTGGTATTTCAATGTGATTGTTGGGTTTGGCCTCGCCGGTGCCTACCTTGGCAACTGTTTTACTGGTTGATAAACCGAAGGAAATGGGGAGCCGGGTTTCTTTAATAATTTTCTCGCGTAGTTCTTTTGCCCATAAATAACTGTGTTTTACAAAGCGATCCATGCCGGTGGCATCAATGTAAAATTCATCAATAGAAGATTTTTCGAACAGCGGCGATTGCTCTTTTACAATGTCTGTTACCATGTCGGAGAATTTGCTGTAAGTGCCGCTGTTTCCACGGATTATAACTGCATCCGGACAAAGTGTTCGTGCCATCTTCATGGGCATGGCCGAGTGAATTCCGTATTGTCGGGCCTCGTAACTGCACGATGCCACCACACCTCGGTCTGATGTGCCACCAATAAGTACGGGCCTGTTGTTTAGTCGCCCGTCCATCAATCTTTCGCAAGACACAAAAAAAGTGTCGAGGTCGAAATGTACTATTGTTTTATTCATGTGTAATATTCTAATCCCCTTGTGTCGATAATATCGACAAATTTATGTCTATAATTTAGACATATTTATTATATTTGAGAAAAAATTGATATGTTTTTTGCAGAAAATATAAAGTTCTTACGCCTTCGGAAGAAGTGTTCGCAGGCCGATTTAGCTAAGCACTTGGGGCTTACGCGAACCACGCTTGCCGGTTATGAGAAAAGCGTTCAGCCACCCTTTAAAATATTGGTAAAGTTTGCTGAGCATTTTAATGTTTCTATTGATGCATTGATTCGCTACAAGCTAAATCAGTTGCCCGAGTTTGAATTATCGCAATTAGAGCGGGGCTTTGATGTTGACATAACCGGACAGAAGCTTCGCTTGCTTACCATTTCGGTAGATAAAAATAATAAGGAAAATATTGAGATGGTGCCGCTTAAAGCACAGGCAGGCTATACGGCTGGTTATAGCGATATGGAGTTTATTGGCTCGCTTCAACGATTCTCTTTGCCGTTCTTATCTAAGAATAAAAGTTATCGTACCTTTCAGATTCAAGGCGATTCCATGCCGCCGGTTCAACAAGGTGGCTGGGTTACTTGTTCGTATGTAGAGAATTGGGAAAGCATAAAGGATGCAACGCCTTGTGTGGTGGTAACACGCGACGATGGTATTGTTTTTAAGCTGGTGTATAATAAGCTGGAAAAGAGTAAAAGCCTGTTGTTGGTTTCTACAAACAGACGCTATACCCCGTACGAATTAAAAATTAAAAAAGTGATCGAGATATGGAAGTTTGAAACGTATAATGGTTTTGAAATTTGAGGCGAAAAGTTCAAAGTAAAAAGTGGAAGGGATGTCCATTAGATTTGACTAAGTGTTTGTGTTGAACTGTTAATTGAAGAGAAATGTGTTACGATATTAAAACAAAATTAGAAGCACAGCTTAAGCGGGCTAAGCATTATAATAATGCTGCATGGATTAGAGAGCTTGAGCAAAAGCTTGAGCCTTTTCGCGAAAAGGAAATATTTCATGCCTCGGGTTATGCGCATCCTCAGTTATTAATTTACACCAACAACGAGCCGTTTATACCAGTGATTTCAACCTGGGGCCTGGTGCCGCATTGGGTAAAAGATAATCAGAAACGATTTGAACTTTGGAACAAAACACTGAACGCACGTGGCGAAACCATATTTGAAAAACCATCATTCAAACAGTCGGCCATGAGCAAGCGCTGCATTGTACCTTTGGATGGCTTTTATGAACATCATCACCATAAAGGAAAACCTTATCCTTATCTTATCAGAAGGATAGATGGAGCACCCATTTCGGTTGCAGGTTTGTGGAGTGAATGGGTAGATACCGAAACCGGGGAGATCTTGAATACATGCACCATTGTAACAACCCGGGCCAATGCGCTGTTATCTAAAATTCATAACAATCCAAAATTGCCGGAACCACGCATGCCGCTTATTTTATCGGATGATATAGCAGACCAATGGTTAGAACCAATCGCTAATGCACAGGATGTAGAAAAAATTAAAGCACTAATTAAACCCGCAACAGATGGTGTGTTAAAGGCGCACACCGTGCAAAGGCTTCGAGGAAAATTGGCGTACGGAAATGTTCCAAAAGCAGCCGACTATTTCGAGTACGAAGAACTAAAGGACGTAGGCTAGTCTTTTTTCTGATTGATCACTTTTGGGAGCATAGATTCATTCCATCAGCACAAAGTTATTTCCAGACATTAATTATAATCGTTTTGCGCCTAATTGATTTTTAATTTTAATATGATTTTATACCAGTGAATTTGTGTTAAATTCTTTGAATGCAACCTTTTAGGCGAATTAGCGTATAGCGTTTCTTAAACCGGACTTGTTACATCTCGCAACAGGCCGGTGAAAACTAATGTTATTAGGCGATTTAATTTTAATTAGCTGATTGTCTTGGTTGATAACGAATATTTCTTATTTTTATTCATTCAAAATAAGGGGTATTTTAGAATTAAAAGCTTGTATTTGTTTAAGTGCATGAATGTAGATCATCCAATGTATGAAATTAATATGCTGATGAACCAGTATCGTTCATTAAGAAGCGGTGCTGTTTACTTAAACCATCTACTGCCTTTTAGCTCTCCATGCAATAGCATTGCTCCCTTAGGTACTATCTACGGAAATAATCAAATAATAATTAATAAATAGTTAACTATGAAAAAAAGTAAACTCTCTTTGCTGGGGCGACTTCTAATGGTAATTGCCATGTTGTTGCCAATGGTTGCGCATATCAATGCTGCTGGCCTGATTGAGGAATCAGAGCGTTCTGACTCTAAAACAAATGATGTTCAGAATCTATTTCAGATTAATACGCTAAGTACAACAGGATCGACTGTTACCGATGCAAGCTGTAATGGCTCATGCGATGGAGCGGTTAGTCTTAACGTAAGTGGCGGTATTGCGCCATATACTTACATGTGGAATAATGGTTCAACAGCAAGTGATTTATCCGGAGCGTGTGCCGGAGTGTATACCGTTACTATAAGTGACTCAGGTGGAGCGGGCACGAATTTAATGCCCTGGAATTATACGGTTACAGCATCAAACCATACCATCCTTGTGCAGAATGCACCTGTGGTGAATGGTGTTGCAATTTCTCCTGGCGATTACATTGGTGTATTTTATAGCACTGGTGCTACAACAGCTTGTGGTGGCTACCTTGAGTGGCAAGGAGCAACCACAGCAATGACAGTTTGGGGATCAGAGTCTGGTCTTAATAATGGATTTCAGCCAAATGAATTAATTACCTGGAAAGTATGGAAAGCTGTTGATGGAGGAGTTGTTGATATGACACCTACCTATTCAAACGGTTCAACTGTTTATGTTACAAACGCATTTAGTTTTTTAAATACCTTAACGGGAACTTACACACCCGGATCAGGTGGTGGCCCAGGTGGTACAACCGAAACAGGTGTATTCTCATTTACCATTGCTGAACCAACAGCTATTACAGTAAGTGGTGTTCTTTCAGATTATAGTGGATATGGAGTTTCTGCTCCCGGTGCCAGCGATGGTTCTGTGAATATTTCAGTAACTGGAGGAACAGCACCATATAGTTATGTTTGGTCGAATGCTGCCAGCACCGGAAATATAAGTGGATTGGCAGCCGGAACCTATAGCTTGGTTGTTACTGATGCGGCAGCTTGTTCGGAATCTGTATCCTATGAGCTTACAGAGCCAGCAAGTCCGGCATCCTTAGCCCTTGCATCTACAGGTATAAATGATGTAAGTTGTAATGGCGTTTGCGATGGTGCAATTAATATTGGTGTAAGTGGTGGAACTCCTCCATACTCTTATAATTGGAGTAATGGAAGTTTGGTGCAAAATCAAAGTGCATTATGCGCCGGAACCTACACCGTAACAGTATCCGATTCTGGAACAGCAACCTTTCCTTGGTCGTATTCTATTACAGCAGGTAATCAAACTATACTTATTCAAACCACCCCGGTTATTAATGGATCTTTAATATCTATTGGTGATGTGGTTGGAGTTTTTTACGATAATAATGGAACCCTGGCCTGTGGTGGTTATGGTGAATTTACCGGAACAGCTATCCCGGTAACGGCGTGGGGATCTGAATCAGGTATGGATAATGGCTTTCAAGCTGGTGAAACATTTACCTGGAAAGTTTGGAAAGCAAGCGATGGTTCTATTGTTGATATGAATGCAACTTATACCATGGGTACATCGCAATATGTAACCAATGGTTTAACTATTGTTTCATTGTTAACTGGTACTTATGTGCCATCAGGAAGCGGTTCAAGCGTTGTAGCCAGTTTTACCGTGGCGGAATCTAATGCAATTGTTATAACTGGAACTATGTCCGATTATGCTGGCTATGGTGTTTCTGCAAATGGAGCAAACGATGGCTCAATTGCAGTTAGTGTAACAGGTGGCACTACCCCTTACGTTTTCTCATGGAACAACGGAAATATTGGCTCTAGTTTATCTGGACTAGGTGCCGGAACCTATACAGTTCAAGTTACTGATGCAAATGGATGCATGGCAACGGCAAGTTATATTTTAACAGAACCAGCGCTTGCAAATTTGTTGGCAACTGGTCAGGTAAGTGATGCAAGTTGTTATGCAAGCTGCGATGGTGCCATTACCCTTACAGTAACAGGAGGTACAAGTCCTTACACCTATAACTGGTCGAATAATGCAAGTACAGCTTCAATAAGCGGACTTTGCGCAGGTACTTATACCGTAACAGTTAGCGACTCCGGTTCTGGCGGTGGAAGCTCAAGTACGTTCATGCCTTGGTCATACGGGATTACAGCAAGTAATCAAACAATATTAGTACAAAACGATCCAATTGTAAATGGAGTTGCAATTCAACCTGGTGATTTTATTGGCGTTTTTTACGACAATGCAGGAACCTTGGCATGCGGTGGTTACCTCGAGTGGTTGGGTGTTACAACAGCAATAACCGTTTGGGGAACGGAAGCAGGATTAAATAATGGCTTTCAGGCAAACGAAGCTATCACATGGAAAGTATGGCAGGCAGCCAGCGGAAATATTGTTGATATGACAGCAGCTTTCTCAAGCGGACCAACAACCTATACAACGAATGGATTATCGCATTTATCCAGTTTAAGTGGAAATTCTGCTGGAACAGGAGCCACAACTACTGCAACTTTTGTGGTTGGAGAACCAAGCGATATATTGATTAATGGAGTTGTATCTACCTTTGGAGCTTATAATGTTTCTGCTAATGGTGCAAGCGATGGATCTGTAACTATTACTGTTTCTGGAGGAATGCCTCCGTACAGTTTCCAATGGAACAATGGAACAACAACGCAAAATTTAATTGGTATAGGCGCCGGAACTTATTCGCTTACTGTTCTTGATGCAAATGGATGTGCGGCAATGGCTAGCTTTAGCCTAACAGAACCTGCTGCTCAAGTAAACCTAGTTGCTTCGGGAATTGCAACAGATGCCAGCTGTTTTGGTGT
>JBFHES010000184.1:0-9812 GCA_041584015.1 Bacteroidales bacterium | reverse complement strand
CGTGGGGGAACGATAGAGAGCAATTAGGCAATTCAATGTTTAAATGGCTGCTGGGCTACCGGCAGCCATTTCTTATTTCTTGCTTAACACAAGCTTATCGTAAATAAATAGTAATAGTGCTGTGCTAATTCCAATGGCACTGAAAATTATCCAAATATTCGAAGGTTCATATTTGTCCCACAAAAAGAGCGTTAGTTCTTTGGTGTTCATATTCATCTTGGAAGCTGCTTCAAGATAGAAGTTATTGATGGTGAAGGATTCACTTATTTCTGGTAGGACAATGCCTCTCGCTGAAAGCTCAAGTTGTGTAAATGTAAGTTTGTCCGATACGTTTTGATAAACGGGACCCGAGAGAAATGAAGTGACCAGATTACCAATAAAGTGCGGAAAAAAGGAGAAGCCCATGTATAGTGCTACCTTTTCTTTTGGAGCAATTTTTCCAATGTACTCGGTAATCTTAGGTGAACTGGCCATCTCGCCCCAGGCAAAAATAAGCAAGGCCGAAACCATGTAAAGCGGGTTGTTGGTCATCATCATTAATCCAATACCGATGGAGCAAATAGTGATTCCTGAAATCATTGCATTGAGAGGCTTGAATTTCATTACAAAATATGAGACTAGCACCTGAAAGACTATGATGTAAAATGAGTCCATATTAACAAGCATTTCGGAAGCTATGCTGCCATTCGATCCAACCATTCTTGCAAATGCCGGCGACCAATTAAACAGGGTGTTGTAAAATGCTTCCAAATCAACCCATTGCTCAATGAATACTGGTACGGTATAAAATAACTGCCAGTACATAGACCAAAAGCCACCAATGAGCACAATGAAGATCATGAACTTCCAATCTTTTAGTACCTTGATAATATTAAGCAATACCTGAACGATTGATTGAATTAGGGATTCTTCGCTTTTTTCTCGTCCAGGTTCTTTGTAGAAAAGGATTACAAGCAACATGTTAATTCCAATACTTGCAGCCGAAATCATGAAAACAAAATCGTAGGATATGATTTTTAATTTAGCTCCAATAAAGGGGCCTATGAGCGATCCGATGTTTACCATCATGTAAAAAATGCCAAATCCAATTGACGAGTTCTCGTCGTTGGTGGTTTTCGAGATGGTGGCCGATATAACAGGTTTAAATAAGGCTGCTCCGGCTGCTATATAGATAAGAACAAAGTATAATGACCAGAATGACTTAAATAAACTTAGCATAAAATAGCCTGAACCAAGAACGAAAAAGGCTACAATAAGTACGCGTTTAAATCCAAACTTGTCTGCTATTGAGCCTGTTATTATCGGGAATAAGTAAACTAAAGAACCAATGCTACCCATTAGTACAGCTTTGTCGGTTTGGGAAAACCCAAGTGCTCCAATATCTGTAGAGCCCGTTATATAATTGGCCAATAAAATAAAAACGCCATAGTAGGAGAGACGCTCAAAAAGTTCTAAAGTATTTGCTGTCCAGAATGTTCGTGGATATGATTTGAACACCTTTGTGAAATTTCCCATGTAGTGTTATTTTGCGGCAAACTACTAAAAAAATCATTTGTATGGAATGTTTCGAATCATAAGTGATTTTTGTACTTTCAAGCAAAAATAAAGTTAGTATTTGCGCTATGAGTAAAAACACCGATGGTCGGTTTTCGATTGTGGACAGATTTAGAAGTTTCAAATTTGCATTTAAAGGCATTGTGGTTTTTATTCGTGACACACATAATGCATGGATACATCTTCTTGCTGCAGTTTTGGTCGTTTCTATGGGCTTCTATTTCTCTATTTCTTCAAACGAATGGTTAGCGCTAGTAATTGTTATAGGTTTTGTGCTGGTTACGGAAGCTATAAACTCGGCCATCGAATTACTCGTTGATCTGGTGTCACCGGACTTTAACGAAAAGGCCGGGCGCATTAAGGACATAGCGGCGGGAGCAGTTTTACTTGCTGCCATAACTGCAATGGTGGTTGGATTAATCATATTTGTTCCCTACTTTTTATAGATATTATGAGGTAAGTTTTACATTAAGTCGTGAATGTAATTGTTTAATAATTCTAACTATTTTTGACATCCAAAGAATGTGAATGATGGAGAAAAATGAAAAGTATCCGTATAAGGATAAACAGCATAGTTTTGATAAACGATATTTGGAGATGGCTACTGTTTGGGGGCAGAACAGTTATTGTGAGCGAAAGAAAGTAGGTGCCTTGCTGGTGAAGAATAAGATGATTATTTCGGACGGCTACAATGGCACGCCATCTGGTTTCGAGAATATTTGCGAAGACGATGAATTTGTGACCAAACCATACGTTTTGCACGCTGAGGCAAATGCGATTACCAAAGTTGCTAAATCAAATAATAGCAGCGATGGTGCAACATTATATGTAACAACCTTGCCTTGTATTGAGTGTGCTAAGCTTATTATTCAATCTGGAATTATAAGAGTAGTATATGCCAACGATTACCGCAGAAAGGAAGGATTAGATCTGTTGGAACGCGCCGGAATTGAAATTGTACAGATTAGTACGAAGTAAATTAAAACGATAAATTTCAATTAATTTGACGCTTGGCTAATCCTTTTTGTCCTATTTTTGTTTATCGATAAACTTTATTTTATGGTTCGTAAATTTATACTCGCTTTTCTTCCAATGCTGTTGCTTACGTTATTGTCGGTAGCGCAAACTGCTCCCGATAAATATTGGATTCAGTTTACGGATAAGAATAACTCTACATACAGCATTACTCAACCAGCGCAATTTCTCTCGGCCAAGGCTATTCAGCGACGCGTTAATCAAAATATTCCAATTGCTATAAACGATTTGCCGGTAAATGAGAATTACATTAGTGTGATTGAGTCGCTCGGAGCAACTGTGTTAAATAAGTCTAAGTGGTTAAATGCCGTAACTATTTATGCTCCTACAATGACCATGTTAAATCAGGTGCTGGCACAGCCATTTGTATCAGGTTTTCATAAGGTTGCCAGCCTGGAAACAAAACTTGTAGAAGGTGTTGATTTAACCAACAACAAAAGTCGTTACAATGGTTTTACTCCTGCCAATAATATTGATTATGGTGATGGCCTAACACAAATTGAAATGCTCAATGGTCACATTCTGCATGATCAAGGCTTTCGTGGCGAAGGAATCGTCATTGCTGTGCTAGATGCTGGCTTTTATAATGTTGACATCATCTCTGCATTTGATAGTTTATGGATTAATAACAGAATTCTAGGAACATGGGACTTTGTAAGTAACGAGAGTTCTGTTTTTGAGGATTATACACATGGTATGCAAGTGCTCTCAACTATGGGGGCTAATTTACCTGGTCAGTTTGTGGGTACAGCGCCTGGCGCAAGTTATTGGCTGCTGCGAACTGAGGATGTTGGATCGGAATATATGATTGAGGAAGACAACTGGATTGCAGGTGCAGAGTTTGCCGATAGCGTTGGAGCTGATGTTTTAAATACCTCTCTTGGGTATACTGTTTTCACAGATGCCGCACAAAATCACTTTTATAAAGACATGGATGGCAATACTACACGAATCACCATAGGTTCTGATATTGCGGCATCAAAGGGAATGCTAGTTGTGAATAGTGCCGGAAATAGTGGCTCATCTGCATGGCAATATGTTAGTGCTCCTGCGGATGGTGATAGTGTTTTAGCTGTTGGTGCAGTTGATGCCAATGGATTGTATGCAGCCTTTTCATCTCAGGGACCAAGTTTTGATGGACGTGTAAAGCCAAATGTTGTTGCAATGGGAGCCGGAAGTACCGTTATCTCGTCAAGCGGTAACGTGACTGCTGGAAATGGAACCTCATTTGCATCGCCAATTTTGGCCGGCATGGCTGCCTGCTTATGGCAAGCCAATCCTTCTTTTACAAGCATGGACTTGTTTCGTGCAATTGAAGAAAGTGCAAGCCAGTATCAGAATCCGGATAACTTCTTAGGATATGGTATTCCTGATTTTGCAGCGGCGAACATTATTCTTCACAATAAATTAAAAGATAGGGAGTCGTTGGTAAAGGCCTATCCTAATCCATTCACTAATAATTTTACGATCCAGTTTTATGAAACCGATTCGCAAGAGGTGTTTTTTGAATTAATGGATTTGCAAGGAAGAGTATATGCTACTGAAATTGCTGAGGATACCCGCTTTTCGGTTAATTATATTCATTTTAGTGGACTCTCTTATTTGTCATCTGGTTTGTATTTTATACGTATTACAGGCGATGCACAGGTACGTCACGTAAAATTAATCAAGCAGTAACTTTTACGAAACAAGTGGCATAGTACTTTACATGAATCTAAAAGGAAAGCCCATTGAGACAATCCATTGTTGCGAATCGTCCTTGTTATTATCACAAAGTAATACGCGTATTGGACCAATTGGTGTTGACATGCTAAGTCCTATTGCTCCTCCCAAAAAGTAACTGTCAAAAGAATTATGCGAGTAGTCCGGGAATATACCTTTACTTTCCTCGGAGGTGTACGCTATGTTGGCACCAATTCCGAGATAGACATTCTTAAAGATGGCAAGGTTTACGCTTAAATGGCCGGAAACAAAATTGTTGGTCAGAATTTCGCCAGCATCAAAACCAACCAGTGTGCTGTTTCTAAATATGTTCTCTTGCTGGTAACTGCCAAGATTATAGTAGCCTATTAGACCAACATCGTGTGAGCTTGATCCGGAGCGTATCCCGAGATTAAGCACAGCTTTATTATGAATCCGTTGATGCGAATCGAAAGCCACCAGCAAACTGCTAAAGTTGTTTTGGTTTAGGTTAATCAGATCATCTTCAAATCCGTTAGGGTTATCTGTCTTGAGTGTGCCTGCTTGATTAAAGTGATGGGCAAAGCGAACGATGATTTGCGAGCCTTTATCTGGAAAATACAAGTCATTGATGGTGCTGTAGGTAAAATATGATTCTGAGCCCAAACCATGACCGGAGTATTTATCAAAGTCTACTTCTGGAAGAATGGTTTTTAAACTCCGGGGTTCGTAAATATTTCTAACATAACCAACTTGGGTTCCAACTAGCATATCTAAACCTATGGCATAGCGGAGCCCCACTCCGGTATTTAGCATTCTTCTTTCATATTCGCCCCACTTTGTATTTTCCTTGTAATAAGGTAGCTTGTATTTTAATGAATGGATGTAGTAATAATTGGCCAGTCGTAAATTTTTTCCCCAGAACTTAGAAGCCTCAAGTGAAAATTTAGGAAACTCAGAAATGCTTATATCTGTTTTTAAATGCGAAGAATGTATAAACATATCACGCAACGTGAGGTTTAAATTCATAGTAGCTCCCTCAGTATTACTATAGAATGGCGAGAGTTTTACGTAGGCTCTATTTTTTTCCTTGGTTGAAATTATCAGGCAATAAGTGTCATCATCATTTCTGGAAAGCGAATAAGAAACCTTTGAGAAATGTTGGGTACCCATAATGAGATTGATGGATTCATTAATCGATTTCTTGGTGTATTTCTTGCCTTCTGTTAGCCCTGATTGACCCAGTACAAAATCCCGATTGATATTTAATAAACCAATAACCTGAATCTTCGAGACTAAAATTTGCTGATCAATGGCTACCTTTCGGACGGGGCGCGATTGTAAATTGTATTGGCTAATTAGTTCAAGAATTTCGTCTTTTTGGTTTAAGGCACTTTCTTCACCATACCTGGCAATCTCAATTCCTTTACTAAAATCAGATGACGAAAGGCCGCGAAGGTTTGGTATAATTAATAGGTCTACATTCTTGAGTTGCTTTCGTGCATCAACGATTCCGGCCAAGGCTGTTGAACGTGAAAGTACGCTTGTAATTGAAAATAGATCATTGGGGTTTATTTGATCGTCGAACCCAAGATAAACGCCGATAACAATATCGGCTCCCATTTTACGAACCTCTTCAACTGGAAAATTATCAGTCACACCACCATCTACCAACAACATGCTATCCATTATCACCGGACTGAAAATACTTGGAATTGCTAAACTTGAACGAACTGCCTGAACCAAATCACCGTGTTTGTGCACCATTGCTTCCCCTGAAACTAAATCGGTAGATATACATCGAAAAGGAATTGGGAAATTGTCAAAATCCTCATAGTTGCTTAAAGGCCATGTTAACTCCGATAAGAAGGCTTCGAGTTGCTGCCCTTCAATTAGTCCGGATGGTAGTGCCACTTTTCGCTTGATAATTGGGAAATCAGCAAAGTAACGGTTCGAGTCAAATTTCTCATCAACGCGAATAAGATTGAGATTTGTGTGATCTGATAGCAGCTGTTCCCATTCAACAGTGTTGTTTAGATCGTCTAGTTCCTTGGCTGAATAGCCTAAAGCATACAAGGCGCCAACAACGCTTCCCATGCTGGTACCCGTAATGTAATCGGGCCGAATGCCAGCATCTTCAAGAACTTTTAGCACACCAATGTGAGCGAGTCCCTTGGCGCCTCCACCGCTTAACACTAAACCAAGTTTTGGTCTGGTGTTATCATCAAGGTTTTGAGCTAACACAGGAGCGCAATTACTCACGAGCATGAAAATGATGATTAGTATGGTGTGCCTTGCTTTCATAGCTCTAGATTAAGATGATTTACGACCTTACAAAGTAAATCAAAAAGAAAATATGCGTGGTCATTCTTTTGTTTCTTTTTTCCTGGTAGGAAGCCCCTCTGGATTATTGTTTGTTTAGTTTTTTTATCTTTCGATACATTGATGTTTTTATACCAGCTGAAAGTGTTTCCACATATTCATCACGCGTAAGAAACATGATTTCATTAAGCAGTTCCGGATATTTATCGCAGATTAGAACCATCACTTCAAAGGCCTTAAAACGAACGGAAGGTTGCTTGTCTATTTTCGACCAAATAGTAACACAGGTATCAAATAGCAAACCTTCATATTCTTCAGGAATTTCCATCTTAAGAAGGATGTTAATCAGGTTCCGTTGATGACCGTCTTTTGACTGACTAATGGTTGTTACAATTTGTGGAATATGTGGTATTATACGGGAGTCATTTTTTTGCATGCAGCTCCATAACAGCCATGCAGCGCGCCACGAGTATGGTTGTTTGTCTGCAGTTGCAAGATGAATCAATTCGTCAAAATCTTCCTGATGCGTTGTTACATAATGAATCATTCCTTCTTTGTAAGAAGTCATTAGAATATTTTCCAAGGCTGTCTCCAAACTTAGTATCTCTTTAAAGCATAAATTACAGCCTGCTGCAATGCAATATCATAAGGTTTAATCTCTTGTCCTGCATCAAATCTGTTTCTGTTCAAAGATACTAAGATTGGATTTAGCTAAAAAAACTTTGCTAGTATTTGGTTTAGCTCTATTGCTTCACAATTTTCTCTTTTGCCAACAAAAAATTATGTTCATCGTATACTAGGAGAAAATAGATACCGCTATTAAAATTACTTAAATCAATTTGCTGTGGATTATCAAGTTGCATAATAGTCTGACCAAAAAGGTTGATGAGCTCAATATTTATGCGGTTTGACCCAGTGATATTTAAATATCCTGTTGTAGGATTGGGGTAGATCTTTATGTTCTCATCCAAAATCAAATTATCACTAAGTAGGGCGCACGCCTCTTCAATTTCAATTTCCGAATTACAGCCAGTTGCATTCGACCAAATTGAGCTTGACGCACTAGGAAAGGACAAATAATTACAAACGCTTTGAACATTACATTCCATTAACGTCGGATTGTCCGTGATAGATAAAACCTGAAGTTCTGATGCATCAATTCCTGCTATTCCATTAATATCATTTAGTATTAAATTCTCGTGAATTGTTAAACTGTGGCTTATGATTTTTAAACTATCTAATCCATCTAAGTTTGATAGTTGATCATTATTTGAAATATTAAGTGACCCAAGCTCTGTTAATTGATTTAATCCATTCAATGAAACTAAGTTGGAGCAATATTTTATTTCAAGACTTTCTTCGATTGAGAGAATAGAATCTAGTCCATTTAGATTTACCACATCTGGGCCTCCAATGTTCATCTTGCCCATGAGATGCTGACAGTTCGGGTAATTTATATGAAAGCTATCAATGCTTGCCTGGGTTGAAAGCCAATAGTTGCCATATGGCAAACATGGAAGCTGAAAGCCGCATTCTTGAGCGATCGTAGCGGGGTCGTTACATGATGATGCATTATCTAATATGAAAACGCTACCGCCTGGAGTTGCTAGGTAACTGCATATTGTATTGATTGAGCACATTGATAAAAGTTCATTTTGAGTAATTCGCAGGTCTTGAATCGATGTAGCATCTAGGTTATTAATTCCTTGTAATGAAATAAGAGAATCATTCGAGTCTATCACGAGGTCACCATTGATTGTTATCAGGTTTTCTAAACCAGATAAGTTTTTTACTTTGTTACATGCGGTTAGCCACAAGTGCCCTCCGATAGTATTGATACCTTGTAGTTTGCTTAGATTAAGTAATTCTTGACAAGTCGATAGTTTTAGACTTCCACCAACGTTTGTAATATTCTGTAATCCATTTAAACTACTAATGCTAGTACTATTGAGTATTTCAATATCACCACCTACATTAGTAATGTTCTGTAAGCCTTCAAGGTCGGAGAGTAATGAGTTTGCGTAGCCGGTGCCATTGATTATTAGGTCACCATTAACTCCTGTTAACATGTTTAAACCGAGAAGATTTGAGATGTCGTCAGTAATAATTAATTCTAGGTTTCCATCTACTATATTAAGACCAGGGTAGTTAGTGGCAAAGTTGTTAATTTGGTTCTGAGAACTAAGAATAATGTCCGATCGATCATTCTTTTGTGCAGATAAAATATTCAAATTGATAAGCAGAATAATGATTAATAATGCGTAATTTCTCATATCAGTATTTTTTGTTGGTTAGTATTAATTCTTCTGGAAACATAAATTCCCAGCTATCTATAAGGTAGAGTTATACATAATACTATGATTTTTAGTTTAGCTTGAAGCTATAGTTAATGATTCACGTCTACATAACTATATTAAGTTTTGATTAGTATGTGAAGAGGAATAGAAATATTTTTTGTTAATTATTACAGGGATAGTATTGTGATTTCTGCAGCTTTATTGTTTTACAATTTTTTTGGTTGCTATTTGATTCTTGTGTTTGTCGAATATCCTTAGCATATAAATCCCATTTTCTAAATTGCTGATATCAATTTGTTGAGGGTTCTTTATCTCAAGCACTTTTTGTCCTAAGGCATTGAGAATACTAATTCTTGCCGGTAAATAACCTTCAATGTTTACAATATCGCTGCTAGGGTTTGGGTAGATTGAGAGCGCCTGCTCTTCTATGTTGTTTATCCCAACAGCGCATGCTTCTTCCACTTCAACGCTGCTGTTGCATCCAACACCGTTTGACCAAATGTCGGTATATGATTCAGGAATCGATAAATAATTGCAAACACTAAGCACGTCGCATTCTTGGAGGTTTGGGTTATTGTTAATAATTATTCCTTCGAGCAATGTAGTATCTACATTGGCGATACCTTCTATGTTCGATAGTTGGTTATTATTGTGAATACCTATTCTATCTTCAACATATTTTAAACTGTCCAAACCATCTATGCTAATTAATTGGGAGTTCTTGTTAATACCAAGGTTCTGTACTTGCTTGAGCTGGGTTAATCCTTGAAGATTTGTTAGGCTATTGCAATTGAGAATCTCAAGATAGCTTTGGATTGAAATTATGGAATCGAGCCCATCAAGGTTATTAATGTCACTACCTTCAATTCTAACCGTTCCCATTAAATGTTTGCAGCCAGGATAAAAATACTGAAAGCTGTCGAT
>JBFHES010000183.1:0-9853 GCA_041584015.1 Bacteroidales bacterium | reverse complement strand
GATCAACATACACATAACCTTTCATGGGGCGTTTAGTAAAATCCATCTCCCGGCAGCCTTCCTTGCTAAGTGCCTCTTCATATATATCAGGATTTATGCGTGCCATTAAATTTTCTTTAATTACACCAACGCACATTTTTTCGTCCACCATAAAGGTGAGTCCTCCCATCATTTTCTTCTCGCTAAAGTTTACATGCTTTTCATGTAATACTTGTCTTATTCTATCAGCTAAATGTTCGTTGTATGCCATCCTGTGTATATATTTTAATCTTAGATTCTGAATTTACCTACTCCATTAGCTTTGGCAACTTATAATAGATTTTGCTAACCAACTTCCATTCAGATCCAAACCTGTAAAGCGAGATATAATCTACGTAAATTTGTTCTTTACCTACAAAGAATTTAATTTTAGCTACTGCTGCTGTACCTTCAACATCAACAAAGTCGAATGTTACACTTACCTTCTTATCGTCGCTGGCAGGAAGTTTTCCATCTTTTTTCCTTTTAAGAACATCCTTTTTCCAGTCTTTAATTGGATACTTGCGCAAGAGATCTTGCGATGGAATTAACAGGTCGAAGTTAGGGTGAAAGCCTTTATCAATTTTAGCGGCATCACCTTCGTTCTGCAAACCTTCCACATAGGCTGTTTGGATTACTTTTTTAATGGCATCAATATCATCTTGCTTTTGTTGTGCAAATAATGATGATGCAACTAGTATTAAAATTAACGATGCAATTAGGGGCTTTTTCATAATCTTAAGGTTTAGGGTTTATGAGTTGTAATTAATGTTATGAAATTACGGAAAATTTTGTGATTCAAATACTCCGGATGAAACTGAAAGGTGTAATGTGGTTTTGTTGGGTGTTTCATGGCTTGATTAAAACACACTTCTGATTTTGCCAAATGAATAAATCCATCAGGAATACTAACCGAATCGTTGTGCATCTGAAAGGCTTTAAATTTAGTGGGCATGCCCTCGAATATTGGATCATCTTTAATGCACTCTACCTCACATTCTCCCGATTCAGGTTCTTTGCTGTAAAAATATTTGGCATGGTGCATATAGGCCATAATATGGTGACCCGCACAAATACCAATTAATGGTTTGTCGAAAGTTTTAATCCATTGAAAGTACTTCTGATGATTTTCAACAATATCGTCACCCTGTGGAGAACCTGTAATAATTATACCATCAACATTGGTTAAATCATGCTCAGGAGCTGCTTGGTAATTAATGGTTGAAAATTGAACATCCAGCTTTTCTAGTATTTGTTCAATGCTTTGGTGAAACTCAGTAATGCCTTCCTCGGCACTGCTAATAATTAGAACTTTTGTATTTCTCATTTTAAAATAGATAACATCTGAAGTGCTTTGTGTGTAATTTGTCTTCTAGCTTTGCTGAAGTCCTTTATTTCTTCATTATTGATTGGAGTTACATTGGTTGCAACAAAGTAAACATTATCTCCAATTTCGTAATAGCCTACAAACCAACCAATGTTTTTGCCACTGCGTATGGCCCATCCGGTTTTGCCGCTTAGTATGTATTCTTCATTTTGCTCAATAACCATTATCTCCTTTAGTTCTGCAAGACTTGCTGGTTGCACTTTTAGCTGGTTGTGGTAGAGCCGCTTCAGAAAATCGATTTGTTGACGTTGCGAAATTTTTGACTCACCAACTAACCAGAACAGTTGAAGATTGCCTGTGCTCACCGTCATTTCGCCGTATTCCAATTTGTTCAAATAGCTATCCATTCGCTCTGCGCCAATTGATGCTGCAATATCCTGATAACATGGAACACATGATAAATGAAAGGCCTGCTCCAGGGTCATGTCTTTATCCCATACTTTCATTCTTCGTGGTTTACCATCCCACTTAATTATTGTGTTTTTGTTATGCATCACCTTCGTGTCGAGGGCAATTAAGGTGTTAGGGATTTTAAATGTTGAGGCCGGTAAAAAACCGGAATCGGCTCGTTGTAGGTTGTAACCAAATTCGCGCTTATTGTTTAAGTCATAAATAAGAATGGAGCCCTTTAGCTGTTCTTTGTCGAAGAGAACTTTTAGCTCGGGATGTTCATTGTTTTGTGCAATTGCAAGTGACGCAACCAGTACAATGAATATACTTGTTAGCATGTAATGTTTAGCCATGTTTTTGCGATTAATAGGAATAAAGCAAAGCTAAAGGTTTAATACATGCATTACAAGATCTCAATCTTGTAATTTTTAGAACATAGCAGAGCGAGATTTCAAGCATAAAAAAACCTCGCCATACATGCGAGGTTCATCGATTACTAAAAAGCGACTATATTTTATTTTGTAAAAATATAGTCTGTTGAAGCTCCTGTATGACAAGCAATACAAGCGCCATTATTCAGGTTGGCTCCGCGCATTTTGTTTCCATCGCCATCTTCGGCTACTGATCCATCAGCGTTTAACATAAACCACTCCCAATCGCCTGCAGCTGGATTAAAATCGTTGCCACGTTTTGCCATTGCTGTGTACACTTCAACGGTGCCACCCGGATTGTGTGAGTGTTTGATAATGAGCGTTCCGATAGGATATTCACCGTTAACAGGATCTTGTCCGTCTTTAAAGAAAATGTCTCTTGTTACGGTGCTATCGTTGGCTCCATGGGCTCCACCCATTGCCGGGTCTATCCCAACTTCAGATGCTTCTTTTACCCAGCTCATAAAATTTGCAAAGGTGGCATCATCAGCTATAAATTCCGTTACTGCCGGATCATCATCATCATCATCGTCGCATGATTGAAAGGAAATGGCAGAGATCGAGAACAATACTGCCAGAAGGTAAAATGATACTTTTTTCATAAAAATTAGGTTTAGTTATTAATAAAAAATCCAAGTATTAATCTGCTTTTTAGCGATGCCTCAATGAAACTGTTTAGCGCTTCTTGTGCATCTGTTTCAGCTGCGTACCTCATAAATATTTGTAACATGTTTTTATAGTTAGCTCCACCATTGTGCAGGTAATCTATAAGTTGAACATGTGGTATTTTAAGATCTGTAAACCGCACCTTTCCTGAGTCCGGATCCCGATGTAGTGACACATAGTAGTGTCCGTTGTGGGTATGTTTTATGTCACTGGCATTTTTTAAGTGAACAGGAAAGGTGAATCCTGCTAAGCGAATTTCAGGATTTAGCAAAATGTTTTCTTTTTGATAGTTACCAGATAAGGAATAAGCCGGAACAACTTCATCTTCCATCATGTACACTTCCACCTCCAACCACTCGAATTGTAATAATTCTTGTAAGAAGGGGTACTTATTCATCAATGAGTGGTTTGTATCCCCAACAAAACCTATGAGCTCGCCCGGCATATTCCACACTTGGGGCGATTCACATGCATGATTTGCAAAGAAGTCGTTCACTAGCTTATTCCATTCATCTTTCATTAGCAAGTTTTTTGCTAATGGGTATGATGATGACAAACTATCGTTGATAATATTATAGATTAACCTGCGATAATGATGCACATGTTTCTCGTTTACCTCAGCCAGTGCCTGGTAGTTTCCGGTTCTGCAATAAGCAGCCAAAAGGGATTGTTGTAAATAGCTATGATTAGATAGTTGCATACTGTTCTCCTTTTAAGGCATTTTGCTTAATCCTTTTTAATTGATCAATTTCCAAGCTGAGCTCGCTCATTTCGGGTATATTAAAGTCTCTTTCGAGCAAAACCGGAACATCTCTTTTTAGCAATTTCATGGTGTATGCAAACAGATCGTAAACCGGATCGATAATGGCTTGTCCATGGGTGTCGATAATTAAATCGTCTGCCACTTTTTCGTGACCAGCCATATGTATGTAATTTACCTTATCGAGCGGTAGTTCGGCTATGAATTCGTTGGGGTTGTATTGATGATTAAAGCTATTCACATAAATGTTGTTAACATCTAACAGCAGGTCGCAGTCTGCCTCGTTAATCACGGATGTAATAAATTCCAGTTCTGTCATTTCAACAGAAAGTGGGGTGTAATAACTTACAATCTCTATTGCAATTTTCCGCTCCAGGAAATTCTGAACAGTCCGGATGCGTTCGGCCACATGTTTTACTGCATCCATGGTAAATGGAATTGGCAGCAGGTCGTATAAATGTGCATTGTCGCATTTAGAGAAACTTAAATGCTCCGAGTAAACCACTGCATTGTTTTCTTTAAAAAATGTTTTTAGCTGGCTCAGGAAATTAAAGTCAAGCTCATCCGGACTGCCTATAGATAATGACAGACCATGCGTGAAAAGAGGGTATTGCTCAAGTGCCTGTTGAAACTGTTTTTTCCAATAGCCTCCAACACCAATCCAGTTTTCCGGCGCAACCTCAATAAATGCGGGCCTTAAACTTTCAGAGTTAACAAACTCTTCAGCAAAATCTTTTCTGTATCCTAGTCCAATCATAAGCTAAAACAATAAATCCTGCAGGGGTAAATAGCCCTGCAGGATGAAACTAATTAATTACTCACCACACTTTCCTTCACCGCATTTAGCCTCTTTTGTTTTATCTTCAGACTTTTTCTTCTCGGCCTCGTCAGATTTCTTTTCAGACTTTTTATCGTCTGCTCCACCTTTCTTTGCCTTTTTTACTTTCTTGTCTTTTTTATCTTCACCGCATTTGCCTTCGCCACACTTTCCTTCACCACATTTTGCTTCAAGTCCTTTTACATCAGCAAAAAATGTACTCTCTACCATAACAGCAATTTTGTTCTGCTGTGTTTCTAAAAGATTACTTCTGATTTCGGAACCTGAACCCAAATCGCTAAACTGCAGTCCATCGTTTGCACTTACACTTAAACTTCCTGCAGTTAATAGAACTCCTGCAACTAAGGTTCCTGAAAGGATTGATTTTTTTCTTTTTTCCATGGAATTATTATTTGAGTTTAACATATTCTAATTGTTACACCCAAATAGTCGCAGGACATTTGCATTCCTGACAAAAAGAAGAAAAAAAGTTTTATTTTTTATCTAAAGACTTGATAATGGTTTGTTTGGCAGTGGAAGAAAGTTTTAGGTTGTTGTGATGATGGCCATTGGCATATTGTTTTACGGCTTCATCCATAATAATGCTCTGCTTCTCGTAGCTTTTACAAGCATCGCACATACTTGTATGCATTTTAAGCTGCACTCTTTCTTTCGTAGATAGTCCAACAACGATACGCTTTTCCACCAACTCAGTTGCTTTCTTGCAGGAAAGCATTAATATGTTCATTAACTTCTTCATTCGTCGTGATTAAACCAATTTAGCTCAATACATTTTTTCAACATCAATTTTGCCCGATGTAATATCTGCCAATAATTTGACGGGGTGATTTCAAGTTCCTGACAAATTGATTTACTGTCTTTTTCGAGTAAATATTTCGACATAACTGCAGCTCGCCAATTATTAGGTAAGTCGTCCATGCAATCTTCCATGGTGGCTTGAAAGTCTGGATCATCCAGTATGTGAGATTCATCGTCCCATAAGGATTCCTTTTTTACAGCCGTCCACTGGTCATGCTTATTGAAGAATGAATCTGTTAGGTTCTTACCTTTTCGCTCATGTTCCGAATCGAGGCTTAAAAAAGATTTAGCCTGCTTCCGGTAGAAATCAATTATCTTATTATTTAAGATAGAAAACAACCAGGTTTTCGGGTTGCTTTTCCCTTGAAACTTATCTATCGATTGATATGCCGCAATAAAGGTTTCCTGAACAATGTCTTCAGCCCATGCATGTGAAGATGTCTTATAGGATGCCCATGAATATAGTTCATCGCCATATTTTTCAACCCATTGGGCTATTGATTCTTTCGATATTTGCGATTGAACTGTTTTCATTCTGATATCAAAACTAAACAAATTTGATTAATACATACTGTCTAATAAAGATGATTTTATTTCTTCGATAGCTTAATGGCTTGGCCGCCACCCGGAGCTAATTTCATCACCCAGGTGTCATCAGCATTTAGTACCGTATCATTTACTTGATAATAGGTCGGAGCTGTTTCCCAGTTTGTACTATCCGTATCTGCATAAATGGTAGCCGTATATTGCTGGTTTTTATCCAGGAAGTTTAGTGGAATTTTTAATTCACGGCCTTGCTCATTGCTAATACCTCCAATAAACCAATCATCATTATTTTTACGAGCAATTGTTACGTATTCGCCAATCTCGCCGTTAACTACTCTTGATTCGTCCCAATTGGTAGGTACATCACTTATGAATTTAAATGCTAGTGTGTCGGTGTAATTATCAACTAAATCAGAGGCCATTTGCAAAGGACTGTAGAGTACCACAAATAAGGCAAGCTGTTTGGCCAGCGTTGTATGAACGCGCACGCCTTCTTTCGGTTTCGAGTTCCAATCGAACAGTTCCTTTTCGTGATTCTTCAGCAGGAGGTCAAAAATTCCAGGTGTATAGTCAATCGGGCCGGCAAGCATTCTGGTAAACGGAATAATGGTGGTGTGATCGGGTGGGTTTCCTGTGCTCCACGCATTCCATTCCATTCCACGAACACCTTCACGGGTCATCATGTTTGGGTAGGTTCGTCGTTCACCTGTTGGCTTAATTGGCTCGTGTGCATCAATCATTAATCCATACTGCGCAGCCTTCTCTACTACCTTTCGATAATGATTAACCATGTGCTGTCCGTGGTGATATTCTCCTGAAGGCCTTATTGCACCAGCATATCCAGTCTTAACAGCTTTAATACCTAATGACTGATACAAGGCAAACGCACTGTCCATTAGTTCTTCATAGTAGGCAGCATCTCCGCCGGTTTCGTGATGACCAATAAAGGCAATTCCTTTTTCTTTTGCATAGGAAACTACTTCTTCAAGTTTAAAGTCTTTGGCGGGAGTCACCTGATCGAAAGCTTTTGGTTGTCCCCATTTATCCCAACCGCTATTCCAACCTTCGGCAAGTACTCCTCGAATGTTGTTCTCAGCCGCAAAATCGATATACTTTTTAATGTTTCGTGTGGTAGCTCCATGTCTCCTTCCTTCGGTCCATGTTTCATATCCAATGTGCATTCCCCACCAAACGCCCATATATTTCATGGGCTCAATCCAATCCGTTTTCTCAAGTTTGCATGGTGGATTTAAATTAACAATCATATTTGATTCAATAAGCTTGGCGGCTGAATTGCTGATTTGAATAGTACGCCAGGGAGAAACAAATGGGAGTATCCCTTTTACTTTTGTACCGTCTGACCAAGGCACCAGATTGCTCTCGAAACCGAATAACATTTTACTGCTTTTACGTAAGGTCATTCCGGAATAGTTTTCCAGATGTGCCTCGTGAATAGCTACGTAGAGGCTGTCGTTGGCCTTTATGGTAAAAGGAGTATTTACACTTTCAATTTCATCAAAGGTTGATTTTGTATAAAGGAATTCGTACGAATCAAAATTACCCGGAATCCACCAGGCAGTATGATTCGCTGTAAAGTTAAATTGAGATTCTTCAGATAATACCACCACATCAGACAAGTTTGATTGGTGTGGAATAACATATCTAAACGCAACACCATCATTAAATACCCTGAAGTAGATGTTCAATTTATAAGAACTGGAATCGGATTGACTTAGCCTCACCAGCATTTCTTTGTATTCATTTTCTATTGTAGCGTTTTCGCCCCAAACTGGTTTCCACGTTTTTTTGAAGCTGGTTTTTATCACATCAGCGATTTCGAAATTCCTGGTGAGGTTAATATCATCAGCAAGTTGATATCCCATTCCGGATTGGTCGATGACCTTAACTCCATTGCGATGAACCTCGTAGAAAAGTTTCCCATCTTTTATATTTAGCTCTACATTGGTTTTTCCATCGGGTGAGCTGATAGAAGTATCTTCCTTTAAGAAAGTACTACAAGAAGAAATAATACCCAGGCTAATGATTGCCAAAACAAGATTGAATGATTTCATGTTTGAATTTTAGTTAGTTGCTTGTTTTTTCACGTATCCGATAACAGAGCTGTAAACTTCGAATTTACTATTTTCTGGTTCGGTTGAAACGAGTTCATCTCCAATTAATAATGTTGCCTGCCCATCCGGATTAAGAATCATGGCATCTTGCATTTTTTCTTGCTTCAGATAAACAGCAAGCTCGGCAAGTGTGGCGCCAACTGATGTTTCATTTTTACTAATTAGAATTACTGAAAGTTGCTTTTTGTCATCCATTGCCAAAACCATTCTTGGAGCTCTGTCGTTTGAATAGCCTGTATTGGTTGTATAAAGCATTTCCGACTGTTCAGTTTGCCAGCCTTCAGTTTTTAGATCCAGGACTTCCGTTCCCTTTTCGAGTAGCATTGGTCCACCTTCGATGGCGTACTCAACATCATCAAGACCTAAAATGGTCATGATAAGCTCTTTCTCGCGCATGTCCCAGGTTGCAGGAAATGCATCATCATCAATTGATAGGGTAATTCCGGTTGGCTTTAGCTTAACCATTTGGTTCTTCTTCGTATTGATGATTTCCTTTACAATATTCCCGGACATACGCACAATTACGCGGCCATCTCCAAGTATTTCGTCCTTTTCGTACAGCGAATCATAGAAACAGAAAGCTGGTAAATCGTTCTTTATTCCATCCAGATTTCTTACCGCCGGTAGAAAATCTACTTTACGCGATCGGCATGAAACTTTAATGCCATTGCTGGTATCCAAACGTTCAATGCGCATGTCACCAGTTTTTGAAATTAGCAGCGCAGGCTTGTTAAAACCGGGTGTGCCCATTACCTCCCCTTTACTCACTAGAAGTCCGACAGGAGCGCCTAAGAAATATTCCGGAAATCTGTTTTTATCTAAAATGTCCTTGCTTATCGCTTTGCCGGCACTCCAGGCTATTATTGAGTGTGCCCGGTTGCGTCTTCCAAACTGACGAGCATAATCTTCAATTGCCTTTGGGCGCGATATACCATATTCAATTCCGAACTGAATATCTTTATTATTTAAATCGATACTCACTTGTATTCCCTGCCAGGCCTGTCCGTCGTCATGCGTGCCTGTTATTACTTTCTTCGAAATATATGTGGAGAGGTCCTGTTCCATTTTTGTAAATTATGGGCTAAAAATACTACAATAGTAGGTAAGATAAAATTGATTTTATAATCCAGTTAATTCTTATAACAAGGCATTTTTAATGCACATGATGCAACAGAGCTTATGATGCTGCGTTTTTATTTCATTCAATTGAATAGAGTTGTAGTTTTGTAGCCCTTACAACTTTAGTTAAGATATATTCATAAAGAACAGTTAGGGCTTAACTTGAAGAAAAATATGAAACTCTTACCGAAAATATCAATTTTGCTCATGCTCATGTTTTGCTCGGTGAGCATGCTTATGGGACAAGCAACATCTTCATACAAAATGACATTAGTAAAGGTTATTGATGAAAATATTCAACATCCGCTACCATTATTCCATGATTATTTAAAACGGGGCTACTATCCATTCGGTAATGAAAATGAATTGAGCTTACGTTTAGGTCAAGTCATTGTACAAAAATTAGAATCCGATATTTCGCAATACGCAAATTTAAATGTTGGAACAAGTTGGAAGTTGAAACGATTGCTTTCTATTATCGCAGAAAGCGTACCTTTTAAACCTAATTTTTCCAAAATATCTGAAATGATTGGCGTGAGTCGGAATTCCATAGATGACTATTTCTCGTATATGGAGAAAGCAGAGCTAATAGGACAGGTTGATAAGATCTGTTTAGATAATACAAATGTTATTTTCAAACTGGTTGGAGAAAATTCAAATGTTGGAAATTTACGAGAAACTTTCTTTTTTAATCAAATGCGAGTAGAAAATGAAGTAATAGCTTCAAAAAAAGCAGATTTTGAAATTGATAATAATACGTTTGAAATT
>JBFHES010000182.1:0-9903 GCA_041584015.1 Bacteroidales bacterium | reverse complement strand
CCATTCTGGAAGTCGGAAATGTTATAAATACTTAAGCCCATTTCTCCGCAAGCTATGAGCAAATAGTTTGTATCTGCTGTGGTGGTAAGTCCACGCGCATAACCAGGTGTTTTAATATCTCCTCTAATATCCGGTTGCGACGGGTAGCTAATTTCGGCAACCTTTACACCTTGCTCGCTAATGGAGGTAAACAAATAATCACCCAAAACATGAAAGTCTTTAGCTGGTTTCATTGATAAGTTTGAAACCGAAACGTTTGGTTCTACTGGATTATCCACTTCAATAACCGTAACTCCAAAAGATCCTGCTGCAATATAAATGGCATTATCTTTCATCGCTACTTTGCTTGAATATCCACGAACATTCTCGGTTGTAATTGAAACCATCTCAGGATGCTCAACATCTTTAACATCCACAATCATTAATCCACCTTCACCTTGCGTAACGTAACATAAGGTATCCTTAACAACAACATCTTGTGTGTATCCAGTTGTTTGAAATTTGCTGATAATCTTGTAGTTTCCACTGGTGCCCGGATAAATTGATTCCGGATCGTTTGGCTTACCACAGCTTGCCATTAGCATGGCAAGGGAAAGGAGCAGGGTGATGCTTTTAAAGTTTTTCATTTTATATTGTTTTTATGTTTTCTATTTAGATTGATGAACTACAAATTGAAATTGTAGCTTAGTTTAAAACCTGTTTGATTTTGTCGGTAATCCTTTTCGTCTGAAACGTACTCCTTGTTGGCTTCGGCAAGTGTATATGAATCTCGGTATAGAAATTTATTGTACACAGAAAGCTTTAAACGCTTGCTTATGGTTAAGCTGTAGGTAACAAAGAAGTTTATGTTGTCATCAACACGTCCGGCATGAATTGGATCGTTCTCCAGAAAATGCGGCGAGGAGAAATAGCGATTGATCATTCTTCCTTCGACGTTCAGGCTATGGCGTTTTTTCATTACGCGTGGCAGGCTCCAGTTAATTGCTACATTAAATCGGTCCTCCGCATAAGAAGCATCTGAGTCATCGGTGATTAGTTTTGTCTCAAATTCTTCATCATAGCCTTTTGCATCTGAATTGGTAAAGTAATAACCTAAAACCACTTTCACCTTTTTTGATAAGGGCTGAGTAAGGTTAAAGGCATGAACCAGATTGATGCAATCATACTCAGTAAAATGTTCGTTATGGAAATATTGAATGTAAGTGATTGCATAACTTAACTTGGTGTTATTAAGAAAGGTGTTCTGGATGGAAAAACTATAGCTGTTTTTCGAAAAGCTGTAAGGCTGGAAAGTAATCGGTGTGTAGCCATACACCTCGGTCCAGTCATCATCACGAAAATGACGAACATAAAATTCAGGAATATGGCCGTACGATAGCTTAAAGCTAGCTTTTCGGGTAAGATACTGTCGGTAGCCAATACTCAAGGAACTCCAGCTTTTCACATCGTTGTTTACATATTTTTTAGGGCTAAACAGCGCATCGAATTTACTTTTGCGCTTACCGAAAATTTTCTTTGAGTAAGATACTTTCATTGATGGGTTGATGATGATATCGTCGTAGGTATCGATATGAAAACGTCCTTCGTCCTCATTATTCATAAACCGATCGAGGTATTTATCAGAGTATTTTAGAATGTTGTCATCGTAGGTTGAGGCAAGGCTAAACTCCACATTCCAGTAGTTGGTTTTCTTTTTACTTTTCTTTTTTTGGGCAAAAAGATCGCCGCCACCAGAAAGTAGCAGAATGGCCAACAGCAATCCGATACTCCGATAGCTAAACATATATTGTAATTTCTTCATATTCTTGATTAATGTTATATGGCTAATTCTGGATTCGAAAGCAATTGCTAGTTTTTAATTTTCACTGCTTTTTTAGGAAGCAGGAATCTACCAAGAATGGTGTTTTTATCTTTATCCAGCGGCACAACCTCATAGGTATGCCTTCCCTTTGGAACGTTTATCACAAATTCGCAAGCTTTCCCCGGAACCAATTCTTTGTCGTTTTTATAGGTAGTTACTTCAGAACGAATGCTACTCAATTGATAAGTGTTTAGAGCTATCCCTTTTTCTTTTACCTGAATACGATAATGAATGCGACCTTTCATTTGATAATGGTTTTCTATTCTGGTTAAGAGGCGTAACTCGGTAGGCCCATTCACCTGAACAGTTAAAGGTTTGTCGGCTGAAAATCTGTAATACTTAACCGTCGATTCTTTGGTAATTAAATCTACCGGTTCTGATGGTTGAAGAGGAGAGAAGGAGATCCATTCTTGTTTTATTGATTTGCCCGGAATGAAAATGTACTTGGCCGCAACGGGCACACCTTTCCCTGCCAGTTTAAAGGCAACGTTGTGCGATCCTCGTCCGAGCTCAATATAGAAATCCTGCAATTGAGCAGGCACTCCAAGCTTGGTATTTTTATAGGTGGCTTCTTTTGAAATGGCAATGCCTGAATATCCTTCGAACTCTGGTTTGCCGCCATCAACGGTATAGCTTATTTCATAATTCAGCTTGCCTTCCTGCTTCGGTATAAATCTGGCTCGGCTTATTACTCTTAGTTTTCCTGGTCCCTGAATATTAATGACTGATTCATTGGCTTCGCTAAGCGAATAATACGATTTGTTTTTGCCATTGATAATGGTCGTAACCTTTTTGGTATAGTTAACAGGTTTTATCGATCGTGACTTACGACTTGATTGGGCCATTATTCCTGCAATTGAAAGTAGCGAGATTAACAGCACTAATTGAAGCTTCTTCATTTTCCTATTTTCTATTATTTCGTGTTTACGTCTTTCTATTTTATTAGAGCGAAAGTGCATCCGCACCATCGTCATCTTTTTGTTTTTTTGAAGCATGCTGCGGAACCACGTCAGTTCCAAGTTTATGGCTTCTTTGTTCCATGTAATAAACCAGAATGATAATTACCAATAATACAAACACCACAATGCTGGTTATAAGTACGCTGTATTTCTTCTTGATAAAAATTTCACCATCGCCAGGCTCTGGCAAAGGAACCGGACTTTCAGGTAAGCCATATTCTCTAAGTAGTTTATTAATGTTGAGTAAATGAATCAACGGGATTTCGTTTTGTCCCATTTGTATCATTACACCTCTAACCGGAAAGTTACTCATTGGTAAACGCTCGGTTAAGCCCGGTGGAATAATTTTTCCATTTACGGTATTTCCAATACTAGCAATACCTCCCCCAATATTAATAAATGCTTTTAACTCATTTCCGGCGCTTGCTTTATTGTACAGCTCCATTCTTTCCGCAATGCTTTGCTCCAAATGTGGTTTTTTTATTAGTGGAATATTATTGCGTTCAATAGCCTCCAGAATCAACTCTCTACCCTCCGGACTTAGTCCGCGGCCAACATCGGCACCACCGCCAATTGAAGCGGCAATAGACTTTGAATGAAATATCTTTGATTCAAACAGAATGTTTTCCATGTCGAGCCAGGTGAAGTATGGATCATTTGCTCCCCAGTTAGAAGATCCTAAGGAACTGATAACAATTGGTTTTGCTTTTAAGGTTTCCAGGGCTGCCATAACAGCAATGTTTAATGCAGGAAAAGAACCTGTCATTGCAACGGCAACGTTGTCTTTTTCTCCAACGCCAGCCTCTTTAAGCAGTTGCACCACAATAGCTGCAAAGTTAGGATTGGTAGATGATAGTTTGGCCTCAATGTAACCACGGTCGGTTGTTATCAATGTGTATTCCTGCCCGATGAGGGCTGTGTTGTTTGGGTCGTTTACTGCATCAATAAACACCCCTTCATTCATTCGGTAATTTTTCAGGGTGGTTGCGGCCAGCTGGGTTAATTCTGCTGCCTCTAATTTCTCGGTATAATAGTCCTGCTCTTCGTCAACTTTATTACTCTCAACAGCGATTAGTGCTAGCAGCGATAAGGCAGAAAGTACGCCTAAGACAATGTTTGATTTTGCTCTGAATTTATACATCTCTTAAACGTTTATAATGAGTTAGGCAATAATGCACCATTGAATAAAAGGATAACTACCAGGCGAACCAATACTGCCGAAATGAACAATACATTCAAGGTTTTGAAAACGCCTTGTTTGCCAAACCAGTGTGCGATCAGGCCGGGAATTGCCCAACCAACGGCTTGCAGTTCAAGCGAAGTGCCCACAACTTCAATGTTTAAAAAATACCTGGAGAAGTACGCGAGTAAACAGCCAATTAAAAGGCTAAATACCATTTGTCTTCGTCCATATAAAAAAGTGTACTTTCCTAAAGCTTTAATAATTAAAAAGGTTAAGAAACTAACCACCATGGTTCCAACCAGCCGTTCAGGTTCGGATAACTGCAAGGCAATGTAACCCGGCACAACGATACCTCCGGCTGCTAAGCCAAAAACTTCGTAAGAAAGGAGGCTGAAAAATAGTCCTAATGTAATTGCTAATTCAATCATAGTTTTTCGAACTGCGGTTTTCAAAAAAGTCAGCTGTTTCTGCACCCATTCCGCCCATATTGCCAATGGCAATAATAGTCGATTTGTTGTCGCTCAACGCTAATGCCTGATCGAATACTTTTTGTGATGTGGTCCAGCCTAAATTAATAATTTTTTCTTGTGGTAATCCATAGTCAATTACTATGTTCTCAACCACTTCTGTTGATTGTCCAATCAGTAACAAATAATCTACCTCGTCGGCTATTTTGGTTGCAGTCATTTCTGCCAGCTGACGTGCCCGGTCTAATCTGTCATGTCTGGTATTTAGTAGTACAATGCGCTTACCTTCAAACCCAATTTCATCCCTGATTTTATTCCATATAATTAAGGTTGAGTCAGGATCGTTAGCAGCAAAAGCATTGTAGAAATTAATCTGTTTTTTAAACGCATTTACCTGAAAGCACATGAGTGCACCTTCATCCGGTATGGCGTTATACATTCCTCTAAGCGCGGTTTTCCGCTCAATGTTTAGATGTTCGCAAATGGCAAGCGAAAGTGCAACATTTTCTTTATGTTCAATATAGCTAAAGCCTTTCATTTCATCAGGACTAACATCTGTTGCTTTGGCAAAATGAGTTGTTGTATTTCTCCTGTCTGCAATATTCTGTAATAAATGAGGGTTGTCATTTTCCGATGTAAACAAGTGCTCATTCTTTGGAATGGTTTTTCCCATTGATTCGGCAATTTCCGGTAGGGTTTTACCCATAACATCAATATGATCCATGCGCACATTAGTCATTACACTTAGGTTGGCGTGAATCATTTGATTTTCGGTGATACCTTGATATTGCGGCTGTAATGCCATGCATTCCATTACAAGGGCATTTACTTTTCGCTTGGCAGCAAATCGTACAATAGAAAGTTGTTCCAGAATGTTTGCACCCGATTTCCGGTGAATGTATGTTTCCTTGCCATCTTCAAGAATTAATCGAGGAAAGGTGCCGGTTACCTTGGTTATCGCAGAGATGCCTCCTTCGCGTAAACCTGCGCCAACCAGCCGCGTTACGCTCGATTTTCCCCGAGTACCATTAATGTGTATGCGAACAGGAATGGAGTAAATTCGCTTCTGATGTCGCATGTATTCAATCAATCCGAAGAGTGCTGAACAGACTGCCATTACAAGTAAAATGTAGAAAATATACATGGTTTGTTAATTATTAAAACATACCCATTTAAGTAAAATGAGAATAAGTAGCCTGCATGGTTAATTCGCATGCAGGCTCTTAAATGCTTAATATTTTACACTTTACTTTATTAAGAAAAGTCGCTTCGTATTAATGTAATTCTCTGTTTGCAGACGATAAAGATATACTCCGTTGCTTACTTTGTTTCCAGCTTCATCCATTCCGTTCCACTTAACCGTATAAATTCCTGCCTGCTGCTCGCCTGCATTGAAGCTACGTACCAACGAACCTGTAACACTGTAGATGTTCAGGTTAACATTGCTCTTCGTAGGAATGGTGTATTTTATATGTGTATACTCGCTGAATGGATTAGGATAGTTCTGTTCGAGAACAAAGCCATTAGAACTGAAACCATTTTCAAGAATATCCTCATCAGCTAGCATGATCACGGGTGTTTCTGTTGTGAACTTTATTGCCTTCAGGCTTAGCAACTCAGATGCTGTTAGTGCATAACTGTTGTTATATACATATTGTAATCCAACATCCTGCGAGTGGTTTTCGATACCAATCGTATTGCTTGATCCATTGGTGATTTCCTTGTAATGCACCACAATCTCACCGTCGCCGGTAGCGGTTGGATAAACGGATGGATCGTAAAGCACCAATTGGAATGTTTCCGGATCAGGATCGCTATTATCGCCGTAATGAGCAATGCCATTCCAGCTTACAACGAATCTGTCATTTGCGCTATCGTCGTAGTAAAACAGCTTACCGTCTTCCCAGTTATTGTCGTATAAGTCGTCCCAGAATGCCGCCACCATGCAATTAACTGCATCGTTATTTGGAAGACTTGCATTTTCATAAGAAGTTTGATTCCCGCTTCCAAAAGCAACCCAACCGTCTGAGCTAATTCTTAATTCAGAATAATCAATTCCGTAGTATTTGAAATTGAAAGGAAGTGGAACAGAAACGGTATAGTCGCTACTTGTTACATTAATTTCAGTTCCAATTGTTTCAATGTCCATCCAGTTGTAGCTTGGTGCTTGAGCAAATATACTGTCGTCACTTGAGTAAGCATAATAACCATAGTCGTCAGGGCCAGTATAGTCTGATGGCTGCGGTAAGCCAACCGGGATGGTGAATTGTAATTCGGTGTGGTAGGGGTAAAAACCATTTAATGTATTTAGCTTCAAGGTGTACATTCCTTCGTGTTGCATCGGACATGCGGCATCAACGGTAACAACAAAATAGTTGTTGTTATTCATGCTTGAACCGCCAACTCCAATAGTGCCGAATGTACCAAGTGAATCTTCAACGGTAATATATGGGTCGTTGCTTTGTAGAATAGCCTGAACGCTGGAAGCAAGGTCAAATCCGTTGTTTTCAATTGCTATATATAGCTTAACTGTTTCGCCTGGATCCATTCTGTAATTTACCACAGTAGCCGCTGCATCATTTACAACAAAGTCATCGTAGCGCAGGTTACAGCCTGTAACATCATTATTATAAAGGTAATCCCAATTATTGGTATTACTTGTAATATTTAATTGAACGGCAAAGCTTTCACCAATCTTGCAATTAGGATTAATCTTAATTTCAAAAGGACTTCCAACTGCAGATCCTCCGGAAGTCAAATCACCGAAGTTAATAGGTGTTGTTGTAATTATTTGAACATTTGTATCCAATGAGGTTAAGGTTGCCTGAACATTAATTGCGGTTTGCGATCCCCAGTTTTTAAGAGCGAAAGTTAATTCACAGTTTTCATTCGGATTGATCAAACCATCAGTGTTCCCAGTTATATCGATAATAGTGGCGGTGCCTGCTAAACCAATATGCTCCGCTGTTTGCTCAACTACAATTGTGCTTTGGTAAGGAATTACATTTCCACCGCGTACAGTTATGGTTAATGTATCGGTAGTGAGCGGACTAAGACCAAGAACCACTTCTCCTTGTGCATTTGTAAACGCAGTTTCGAAAACATCAGGACCAGTAATGGTAACTTGTGCGCTATCTACCGGTAATCCGCTTGCAGTATGTATTACTTCAATAACACTCTGGCTAAAACCTATTGGAAGTGTTGTCGGGTGATCTACTGTAACTGCCAATGGTACATCTTTCCAAACATGTAAGCTTGGATCGCCTAATACACAGAATACGCGGTAGTGGTATTCAACCCATGAGTCGGTTCCGAAAACATTGTACATATATAGCTTACCTCTAAGTAAGGCTTGACCAGGCGTGTCCATTCCTTCACGGAACATTCCTTCATAAATTCCTTTGTCTATTCTGTTATTATAAGTGGTGTGTGTATTAGATGTTGGTCCAACAAAGGCAACGCCACCTCTAATGCTTGATAAAGATCCAAGCTGTATCCATTCTTCGCCAAAGCAATTACCACCACCTGAATCGAACATGGCAACTCCACAACCAATGCTTGTAACAAAGGTCAGTTGCTCGCCGTTGTTTAAACTGGAAACATCAGATGTATTGAAGTTATAGCAGGTAGCATTCCATCCACTACTCCAGCCTTCTCCGCGGTAGTTTAACCAGCTGCGACCTTCGTTAATCTTAGCCACAACATCGCCTTCATCGTAGGTACAGCCGTTTCCACCAAAACCATTTCCGTCGCTCATCATGGTGTCTACTGATGTAAAACCTCCATCTTCGAGCATTACTTTTGCAGTATGTCTCTTTGTTCCAACCTGCGATTCGTAGAGGTTGTTTGAACAACAAATAGCTTTTTTGAACCAATCAGTATTTGCCGTGTATGGCTCTTTCTCATACTTCATGTATTTGTTAATCATAACACGCATACGGTAATCACCCTGGTTTGTGAAACGACCAATCATCATTTCCGGGAAAAAGTCATTTCCTTCGATCTCAACAAAATAGTCTTCGTGTGCAAATGAGTAATCGGGGTAGGTTATTGTCTTTCTTGGAAAAACGCCATTGTCACCAACTAAAAGGATGTATGTTGGTGGGTATTCCCAGTTTTGGTAGGCATCGGTAATGTGATTCTTAATAATCTCAGGATTACTTGAGTTGGCACTAATATCGCTAAAGCTTGATATGTGCACATCTGTACCGCTCTCTCTTTTCCAATCAGCATATTCTTGAAAACTAGCAGTGAACTCGTCAGGCATAATGCAAAGCATTTTTTCCCTTCCGCTTAAATTTCCATTAAATCTGCTTTGAAGCACTTCTTTGTAATTAAGGATTGATGCGCTGTATATTTTATCAAAGGAAGGTGCAATACCATGTTTGGTGGTTGTTTTGGGGTTAACGGCCGCTCCGTTTCCGTAACTTACTTTTACGGTAATTGTTGAAACAGCTTGTAATTCTTTTGTGGCTGCAATGTATCGGAACGGATAAACTGCCAATCGCGAGATTCTGAAGTCTCTAAAAATTGCAGGAGAGCCAAGTTCCGCTTGTTCAACTGGATATGCCAATTGTGATTGAAAAGCTTCTTCGTTTTTTTCGTAAGCGCTTTCTGGTAATCCTTCAAACCAACTTGCTCTTGCAGGAGCAATATTGATGTTCTCATATTTATGTACGCTACCCATCTCAATTATCTCGACAGAAATACTTGCCTGATCTGGTACAGCTATTATCTCCGCAATATGCGGTAAGGCTGGATATCCTTCTTTTGTTATGAATGCATCTGTTAGCAAATCAACTCGTTGAAAGTGTTCTGTGCCATTTGTGAAATGTGTTAGTTCAAAGCCCGAAATGTCAATCTTTACAATTGTTGCTAAGGCGTCATCACTAATTATTGTAACCTTTGGTGCGGCCTTAACCGTTTGATTGTTGTCAAAGGGCACCCAATCAGCATACATCTGAAACGGTACCAGGAATGCAATTAATAGGATGATGAGAATTCTTTTAAACATAGTTGTGTGGTTTTATGTCTACAGTAAATAATTTGTTTCCTTTTAAATATTTTAGATGCAACACTTACATAGATGGTTGCACGCTTTAGCAACCTCATTTTCTTGAATATTGCCAGACAAAATAATTTTGCCGTAAAGTTATTTATCTGTTTCAATGAATGTGTTAATAAACATGTAAATATGCATTTTATGTTAAATTTTTTTCATTTTTGAGAATCCTCCTGTTTTAGGTGATATAGAAATCACCTTATGTCTTAAGCTTCTTCTGCATCGTTTACCAGCATTGACTCTTAAAGAGAGAGAAAGTTTTTCTCCTGGCGCAATCACCTATAAAATTATCAGTGCTAGTTTTCTGTTGTATTTTGATCAAAATTAATTGTCCTAAGCTTAAACAAAAAGAGCGCATTTCTGTTAGTGGT
>JBFHES010000181.1:0-9912 GCA_041584015.1 Bacteroidales bacterium | reverse complement strand
ATTTTTCCTAGATGATTAATACGAACTTTAATAATGCCTTTAAGACCAACAAGACCTAATCGTTTGTAAGAAATCCCTTTTAACTCCGTCAAATTCTCCACAGAAGTTTCTAAATGATGCCTAAAGAAATAATCTTTTGTTGCAATTTTCTGAACCCGATACAAATGTCGACTTATCAGTTTCGCATTTTCTGAATTCATCAAATCTATTTCGGATGGATCGAAATCCTTTGCAGGGAAAATGAAATATTCATTTTGTTTCATGGTAAAAAGAAATTCCCAACCATTAGCTTTATTGCACTCCTTATCGATAATTGGAAAGCCAGCATTCACACGATGTACGGCTTCATAAAAAGAAACAACTTGTTCTTGTAGGTTTCCTTTGGCATCTTCATAAATTGCAACATGATGATTATTACCTGTACTTACAAAATCAACGGCTTGTTTTGCACCATCGCTTAGCAATAATTTGCCATTATGGTCTTTCTTGGCATGAAGCGGCTCAGCATTGCTTACTCCAGTAATAGTGACACGCTTTATGCTAATTCCTTTTTCTTTGTTAAACCAAATAGGATTTTCATCAAGATTAGTAAATGCTAATTTAGCATCATTGTCAAATTCTGTCAAGCGAGCTTTCAGTATTTCTCTAATCTCTTTGTCGATCACCTTATCAACTTTTAGATCAGGCGCGATAGCTTTTCTGATTGTATATTGATGCTCAGTTCCAACAAGTTTAACCTTCTCAGGAAGCTCAACCGTTTGTTCTGCATCTAGATAGATTGGATTCTTTGTTTGCGAATTCTTCCCTGCAAATGCTTTCTTAGGATCATTACCAAATTCTGCCAATCTAATCATCAAAGCTTCGCGATGCCTTTTAATCGCCACCGAGCCAATCTTGTCAGCATCGAACTTAGGCCCCACTTTTTCTTCCTTAGTGATATACTGATTAATCCTTCCATAAACAGTTTCCTTATGCAGCTGACCACGTGGTGTAAGCTCTGTTTTTATAATAAATTGATCCTTACCCTGAATCTTCGTTCTATTTTTATTTCGGGTTACTACCTTATTCTTGGCCTTAAATGAGATTAAAATATTCTCAAGGTGCTCTTTGGCATCCTGTCGAAACTGAACTATTGGAATTGGTGATTTAAAAAGCAACTTCCCATTTGAATCCCGATACATATACTTATTCTCAATACCTATAATAGAAGGATATTCTTTATGATCCTTGTTTGCTCTTGCATTCAAATTGTTTAAATATTGAACATGACTGTACGATGTAAAAGCCACGGACAATGCGTCCATTGCATGATGGCGATGATCATTTCGCTTGGTCCAATCAATTATCTTTGGTATTGTCTTTCCGTCTTTATTAACCTCTTTCGTTGTGAGTCCCAACGCATGATATTTATCCCAGTTCAGCTCTTGCATAACATTCACCAATTGCCAATCTTCACGCAAACGGTTAGTTATTGTTCCGGTAGTTGTGTTAACAGTGCGTACAACTTCCTCCAACATTTGCTTAGCCTTTTTTGCGATATACTGGCTATTTCGCAAATCCCGTTCAATAAAACCATCCGGTATTTCATTGCCAGACATTAGCAGTTTATTGTACTTGCCTTTCGTGATTACTCCTTTCCCCTTATTAAAAAGCTTTTCAATATTCGAATTGTATCGTCGATATCCATCTGAATCTTTGCCGTATTTTTCGATGATTGCATCCACACCTGTTTTATTGCTTTTTTCTCTGCTGTTAAAATCTCGTGTGGACAATGTTTTATTAGAAAATGAGTCATCAAACAAGAGTGCTTTTGGAAGAATATGCTCTATGTCAAATTCTTTAGTGAATAGTTTTTCAAGTGGTATGTAGGTGTCAGTGTATATGGTTTTATAGCCAAGAGGAGCTAACTCCTCGTACAGTTTATATTTTATAATATCATTTCTCGTGATTCTCACTCCTGCATTAAAAGGATGCAACTTTGATAGCAATTCTCTAATTTTGTCATGTCTGGCATTTGACGCATTGATATTTTTTGTCATCTCACCACGTTCTTTTGCATTTTTCTTGAGTTCACGCGCCAGTTCAATTCTTATTTCATCGGGTTTACCTAAATCTTCATCCTTTATTATAGCATTTACCACATTCACCAATTGATTTAGAATTTTTTCAACAACAGGATTTCGAAGTGAGTTTTTGGGCAATAATTCCAAGGCATCCTTAAGCTCCCTATTATCCAGCTGCTCTCTTGTTAATGAGGAAGAATGATTATAACCCGCCAGATCGCAAGCTCCAATCATACTTGAATCAGATGCCTTGGATGCATAAGGATGGCCATCTTTCATGTATGGTAATATTTTCCGAATGGCTCTGCTCGACAAGCTTCCATGATCAGACTGAAGTTTAACTTTGGCGATGAGCTTGGCATGCTCCGGCTGAAACCCAAACTTATTCACAAGCGCCTCAAGCAGTTTTTCATCACCCGATCTGGAATCATCTCCTTCGAATGAGTAAAGCAAATGCCACAATTGCATTAGTGGTTGTTTATCAAATTCATTTCCAGGCAAGTCGTTATTGAATAACAGAATCTCTTGTTCGACACCTAGCTCCGCAAACTTTGAAACAACAAGGTCGTTGACCTTTTCAGCCTTTATTTTTTTGAAGTCTTTTTCCTCACCCTCAAGAAAAAGAATCTCCTGATACGCTTTATACAATACCGCATTCGTCCGATTACCTTCAATGTCATCCTTGTAGTTTAGCTTATACTCCTTTGGACTGTCAACAAGAATCTTTAAAACCTCAGGTATTGTTAACTTCTCACGAATATTTAACTCATTAAAAAGAACATGCTTTGTTTCAATGTCAATGTCCCTGTTACAAACAATTGCTTTAGTCTGAACATTCTTTAACTCGAGATTATTAATCACCTGCCAAATCTTAAACTCCTGAAACAAGGGTGATGATTTCGGAACGACTTTGTGTTGAGGTTCAAATTCACAATTACTAATCAAATGTTTCTGAGATTTTAGTCGTCGTTGGTAAAAAATTATGACATCACGCATTTCAGCTTTTAACTCATCGGTTAATTCCGGATAAAACTTTGATTGAGTTTTCCAAATAGATTCAAACTCATCTAAATAATCCTGACGATAAAAAACCTGATCCTTTAGGCGGGCATGCGGATTTCTCTTTAATTGCTCACAAAGATTTTCACCCACAGTCTGGTTGTTAAAATGCAACTCTTTACTTCTATCACTAATTTCACCTAAGTATCCACTTGTTTGGTTTATTTGATTATTTATTTCTTGTAAAACGATTGCCAAATGTTCTAAAGGAACTTGTTCCCTGATTGCTTTTACTCGCCAAGCATACTGCTCTATTTTTTTATCTATTGCTTTTCCTTTCTGTATAATCCCTATCAATTTAAACGGTTCTTTACAAATTGCCCAGGTTTGCGTTTTATTTTTCCCCTTCAGGTCGTTCTTTAACTCTTCGGCTAACTGATCATTGTAAAACTGCTTTTGGCAATTCCATACTTTATCAAATTCCATTTGTAAATCGGAAGGATAAAATTCAGGAATTAATCTTTTTTCCTCTTTAAGCAATTTGTAGATATACTGCCCAGGGGTAAGGCCATTGTCAGCTAATTCAAGGGCAACCTTCATTCCATCAATGGCAACACCTTCATCATCTGAACTAACTTTTCGTCCACTTTTATAACCTCTCTTTTTATTGATCATCAATAATACCTTCGCCAATTCCGATTTAGATAGTTTTTCATGAACTGCTTTTGCTCTCAGTTGATAGGTCGAAAATGTAGTTTCTTTTCCGTCCTCACTCAATAATGTTTTATCATTTATAAAGCCAACAGAACGAAGGATTTCAATAAGCGCCATTCGTCGTTGCTGATATCGATCCAAGTTTCTTCTCGCACCGCGTTTAAGCGTTCTATCCGCATTAATTGTCGCTGCTTTTCCCTTTTGAAAGTCTGTTTCTTCATCTGTAGATAATGGAATTATACGAACTCCCAGTCGTACGATTTTTGATTCTTCAGAATTATTCTCAGCTTCATTCACAAAAGCCCAACCTATAGATGTGGTCCCTAAATCCAATCCTAATATTTTTTTCATGTTGTTGATTTTATATTATTATTTTCTCTATCTTCGTTGCATCTGAAGCAATTCACAATAAGGATTATTCCGTTGTGAAAACATTTAAAGCGGTCCTAACAGATCGCTTTTGTTTTACCCCCCTTTTAAACCCATCCACTTCTGCTTTATGTAAATACCACAAACAGACAGTACTTGCACACATTGATTTAAATTGAATGTTCTTTTTCATGATCTTACATCATGTTAATTTGCTAATAAGTTTTTATCGCAGGATTAATCGTCTTGCTGCTAATTGTAATTGCTTCTCAAATGTAGCAATTTATTAACGGTTGATTTCTTAAAAAGAGAAAAAAAAGTGATAGTAATCACAAAAGGATTGAAGCTTAATGTTGATCTTGAAGGTATAGTTCGTGGTAAGTTAATCTTGGTATTAGCTAACTAATAATAGGGTTTTATGAATTTGGCATATCAGCACTTTCCTCTTGTGTTGCCATTTGGTTCTTTAATAATTGAAGTTCATCTTTTAGTTCCTTGATTCTAAACTCACGACCAACAAATAGTTGATTAAAATTCTGTAATTGTTTATTCTTCTCTTCTAGTTCGGCTGTACGTATCTTCACCAAATCTTCAAGATTCGATTTATACTCCTCAAGTTCATTTCTTGCCAATTCCGCTTTTTCTGTGGCCAGTCGCAACTCGTAGTTCATTTTAATATAGACTGCGTTCTCCGAACGAATCATTACATTTGCTTTAAGATCATCAATCATCATGTTCAAGCCCATGGCAAGCGCATCAATTTCATCATTATCTGTTGAAAGAGGAATTTGCACATCCAGGTTACCCGACGCAACTTGCATTACCGTGTCTATTATAGTATTTATTCTATCGTACTGTTCTTGTAGTTTTGTCATGCGTAAATGAGATCTTAGTTAGTTGTCATAAGTTGTTTTCGGCATTGATCCATGCCAGCGCTTCTTCTTGTGTTTTAAAAAAGCTATTGGCATTCCGCTTAACCTTACCAAGGACAAAGGAGGCCAAAACTCTGGCCACCGGGTGTAGTCCAAAAACAGCAACTTTTTTGGTGGTCGGTTCTTCACTTAGTTGTTGCCATACCTTTCTTGCATCTGGAGTACTCTTTCCGGCTTTGTTCAGATCTATTAAATAATAATGGGCAACATTCCCTTTTGCCGTCTGATCGTAAAAAAACTGTAGATGAGCCTGACTTAACTCATTTGTTTGAGCCCCACAAACTTGAATATACACAACATTATTATTTAGAAATTCAACAATATTATTATTGATCCTAAATTTTCCTTCATCCAATTGTAATACTTCTATATTATTCATTTGCTCCTTCAGACTATTTAATCTCTCGATGAGTATCATAATAATAAAACAATACTTAAGTTAGGCCTTCCCCCCCGTTGGCAATTAACAATTGCACTAATTTAGTAAAAAAACTATGCATTGGTATTATTTACGATAAGACGAGTTAGAAGTTATACCACACCGGCAAAATTTATTAACAAAAAGAACGGAATGCATTAATAGCATTCCGTTCACTAATATAAATTTCTTTAATCTAAGCTAATTTTCTAGATATGAATCACCTCATCGTAGGCAGCAGCGGCTGCTTCCATAATGGCTTCGCTCATTGTTGGGTGTGGATGAATTGATTTGATCATTTCGTGACCGGTTGTTTCGAGCTTACGCGCAACAACCAGTTCAGCAATCATCTCTGTTACATTTGCACCAATTAAATGGCCACCTAATAGCTCGCCATATTTGGCATCGAAAATTAGTTTTACAAAACCATCCTTTGCACCAGCAGCACTTGCTTTACCAGAAGCTGTAAATGGAAACTTACCAACCTTTATTTCATAACCGGCTTCCTTAGCCGCTTTCTCTGTCATACCAACAGAGGCAACCTCAGGACTGGTATAGGTACATCCTGGAACATTATTATAATCAATTGGCTCTGGTGCATGACCTGCAATTTTCTCAACACAGGTAATTCCTTCCGCTGAAGCAACATGAGCTAAAGCTTGTCCGTGCACAATATCACCAATAGCATATACTCCTTCAATATTGGTACGATAAAAATCATCAACTTTAATCTTACCGTTCTCAAGCTCCACACCCATTTCTTCCAGACCAATGCCTTCTATATTTGGTGCGATACCAACTGCAGAAAGTACTACATCTGCCTCGTGTACTTCTTCGCCTTTCTTGGTTTTGATTGTAACCTTGCACTTGTCGCCACTCGTATCAACAGATTCAACACTTGATCCTGTCATTACTTTCATCTTCATTTTTTTGAAAGAACGAGCTAAAGTTTTTGATACCTCTTCGTCTTCAACAGGAACAATATTAGGCATGTATTCAACTAGCGTAACTTTTGTTCCAATGCTTTGGTAGAAATAAGCAAACTCGCTTCCAATAGCACCAGACCCAACTACAACCATTGATTCAGGTTGCTTTGCCAATGTCATTGCTTTGCGATAACCAATAATCTTCTCACCATCCTGAGGAAGGTTTGGTAGTTGACGTGAACGTGCACCCGTTGCAAGAATAATATGAGCAGCTGTCACTTGCTTTTTGTCGCCTTCGTTATCAACCTCAACGGTATTTTTCGCCACCAACTTACCAAAACCGGTTACTACTTCAATCTTGTTCTTTTTCATTAGAAACTGAACACCCTTGCTCATACCATCAGCAACACCGCGACTACGCTTAACGATTGCATCGAAATCGGCTTTTGCCTCACCTTCTAGCTTGATACCATAATCAGCAGCATGATTAAAATAATCGAAAACCTGAGCACTTTTTAGAAGTGATTTGGTTGGAATACATCCCCAGTTGAGGCAGATTCCGCCAATCTCGGCACGTTCAACAACTCCTACTTTAAAACCTAATTGTGAAGCACGAATAGCTGTTACATAACCACCAGGTCCAGATCCAATTACTAATACATCAAAATCCATATTTATTTTTTTTTATTATTGTCGTAAAATCGCTACGAAATTAATGTTTTCAAATTGATTTACGTAAAATCAATCTAAATTACTAAGACAATACAGACAATTAATTCGCAATAAAGTTGAGCTGAGCTCTAATATTTTCAAGTTCCTATTCCTTGTGCAGGAACATTATCACAATTAAGCGGCGATACTAAAAATAATTTAGGCTTATTTTTTCATCATTGATGTTGACCACCATGTAATCCTAATCGGACTACTTTAAACTATGAACCTTGAACGTTACACTTTGAACTTTCTACTTTAAACTTTAAACTACCTACTCATCGAAGGTGGGAAAGCCGATGTCTCAGTCCACAGTTCTTTATTTGGCGCTGGTCCCATTTCGAAAACCAACTGGCCTCCAGCTATTATCTCTTTGTGATAAATGTAAGAACGGTTTAAAGGCACACCATTTAAGCTTGCCGATTGAATATAAATGTTCGTCTCAGAAACCTCATTAGCCGTCACTTTAAAAGAGTTGTCATCAGCCAACGGGATTGTCACTTCTTCGAATAGAGGTGAGCCAATTACATAAATGCCCTCGGCCGCATTAACAGGATAAAAGCCCATGGAACTTAACACATACCAAGCTGACATTTGACCACAGTCCTCATTACCGCAGATTCCTTCCGGATCGTCATCGTACATTACGCGCAGAATTTCATTAACACGCTCCTGTGTTTTCCAGGCCTGACCAACATAATTATACATATAGGCGATGTGGTGGCTTGGCTCGTTACCATGCGCATATTGTCCGATTAAGCCGGATATATCTGGTGATGCATGATCGCCCTGTACATCTTGCTCTAGCGTAAAAAGGGAATCAAGCTTTAAAGTATAGTTCTCAGCACCGCCCATCAAGTTAACCAAGCCCTGAACATCGTGCGGCACAAACCAGGCATACTGCCAGGCATTTCCTTCTGTATACTCATCATCCCGATGATTGGCGTATAACGGATCGAAAGGTGTTTTCCAATTGCCATTTGAATCTTTTCCGCGCATAAACCCGGTTGACGCATCAAATACGTTTTTGTAGTTTGAAGCCCGCTCCATGAACAGCTCATAATCTTCAGTTTTATTCATGGCCTTAGCCATTTGTGCAATGCACCAATCATCGTAGCAATATTCAATAGTTTTAGAAACAGATTCATTTATCAGGTCGCACGGAATATATCCGTATTCCCGCAACTCTTTGGTTCCTCTGATGTCCTGCATGGCCGATGCCTTGAGAGCTTTAAATGCTAATTCAGCATCGAATCCACCAATGCCTTTCAAGTAGGCGTCAACAATAACTGGTATTGCATGATAACCAATCATGCAATTGGTTTCGTTGCCCTGCAAAGCCCACACCGGAAGCAATCCTGTTTCTTTGTAATGCTGCAACATGGAGTTAATCATGTCAGGAACCCGATCCTTTTGGGTAATAGTATACAATGGATGTGCTGCGCGAAATGTATCCCATAAAGAGAACACCGTATACATATCAAAGTTTTGGGTATGCTGAATCGTGTCGTTATGATTATAGAACGATCCGTCGACATCAGAAAACAACGTTGGTGCAATGGAGGCATGATACATAGCCGTGTAAAAGATGGTCTTATCTTTTTCAATTTGACCTTCGACCTTTATTTTATTCAATTCGGTTTGCCAGGCAAGTTGGGCGTTCTTCTTCCATTCTTCAAAATCCCAGCTCGTATTTGCGGCCTTCAAGTTTGCAATAGCACCCTGTATACTGGCCGAGCTGATTCCCACTTTCACTTTAATATTTGCTGGCACTTCGCTATCAAAGGTAACAACAGCAGCCATTCTGGCCCCGCCAATGGTATCTAGCACCTCGCGCATATTTCCATCACGCAATCCATGTATGGTTTCATATGGTTCAGAAAACTGAATCACAAAAAACAGTTTTTGATCGGCTGCCCATCCTTTCGAAAAGCGATGACCAACAATAATTTTACTGTCTTTAGCCTCCAGAAGGTTTTCAACGGGAGTATCCCAGTTCTGAGAATATCCCAAATCGATCATCAGATGCTTTGGCTTATTTTCAGGAAAAGTATAGTTATGAAAACCGATGCGGTCAGAAACAGTTAACTCCACATTAATCGAGTTGTTTAACTGCACCTGATAATACCCAGGGCTGGCCTGTTCATTGTCATGAGAAAAACCAGCATAAAACTGTTTGGTGAAGTTTCGCCTCGTGGTATTTGCAAAATTCAATTCCTTACAGGATGGCATGAAGGACAAATCCTGTAAATCACCAATGCCTGTTCCGCTTAGGTGAGTATGGCTAAAGCCCGCAATTGTATCGGATGAATAATGATAACCGGAACACCAATCCCAACCAGAAACGCCATTATCAGGACTTAACTGCACCATACCAAAGGGATACGCTGCACCCGGATAAGTATGACCATGCTCGCCTGTTCCTATAAATGGATCGACATAATCGATTGGAGCTTTAACATCTTGTTGCTCCTCAGTACATGAAGAAAAAATTAATATTATTGCTAGAATGGAAAGGAATTGTTTCATGGGTATTATTTCTTTTTTAGGTGCAATTTTATCTGGAATGGTTTTCAGACACTCAAATGCGTTTTATCAGTAGATCTCTATTGAGTTCTGCAGACACAGCTTAAAATAGAATTTGAATTAAAACTTCCGATAGTTTAATCTTACATCTTAATTCTTGATCCTAGTATCTGGAATTTATCTACTTACTAAGCTCTTTCCAGGCTAAGGCTGAAGCCCCAACTATAGCAGCATCACCAGCAGGTAATTGCGAT
>JBFHES010000180.1:0-9937 GCA_041584015.1 Bacteroidales bacterium | reverse complement strand
ATCAATCAATAATGCAATTACGGCTACAGGAACTTTGGAGGCAACCAATACAGTGGTTGTTGGTACTCAGGTTTCGGGCGTAATTGAGAAACTTTATGTAGATTTTAATTCAAAAGTAAAAAAGGGACAGTTAATAGCAGAACTGGATAAATCAACCTTATTGTCAAGTCTTGAAAATTCAGACGCAGACCTGGAAAAGGCCGAAGCTAATTTTGAATATCAGGAATCACGATTGGCTCGAAACAAATCATTGTATGAGAAAGATTTGCTGGCAAAAAGTGAATACGATTTAGTTCTTTTCAACTACAAAACAAGCAAAGCAGAAGTAAAATCTGCCAAAGCAAATCTTAGCAGGGCAGAACGCAATCTTAGTTATGCCTCTATTTATTCGCCTATCGATGGCATTGTTTTAAACCGTGCTGTTGAAGAAGGACAGACGGTTGCAGCCAGTATGAACACCCCTGAACTATTCACCATTACCAACGACCTGTCAACAATGGAAGTAGAAGCCAATATTGACGACGCGGATATTGGACAGTTGGAAGTGGGACAACGAGTAGAATTTACCGTAGATGCCTTTTCGGAACTTACATTTAAAGGCGACGTGACAGAAATTCGCTTGCAGCCCAACGAAGCTTCAAATGTAATTACATATACTGCAATTATTACGGTGAGCAACCCCGATTTGAAGTTAAAACCTGGAATGACAGCTAGCATTACCATTTACATTGAAGAAGCAAATGATGTGTTGATTGTAAAAGAGAAGGCGACCCGTTTCGTACCCGACCAACAATTATTACATGATTATCTGAATCGCCTGTCTGAAAATGATGCTACAACTCAAAACATTGAAACTACGAATAAAGATAATGACAGAAAACCTGCACCCCCACACGGAGAAAAGCCTGAGTTAGATGATACACATAAGTTGGTTTGGGTGAAGAGTGATGCCCAGATACGTCCCGTGATAATAGAAGTAGGTATTGATGATGGTTCGGACATAGAGGTAGTTTCAGGATTAAAAGAAGGAGCTACAATCGTTACATCTTTCAAACTTGCTGAGGAATCTTCACTCCCTGATAAAAACAATTCTGATGATGATCAAAAAAGTCCTTTTGTTCAGGAAAGACCTAAAAGAGAAGGTGGAGGTGGCGGACCCGGTGGGCCACCTCGTTAATAGAAATGAATAGCAATTAATAAACTATAACAGAACGAAATGAAGTATTTAAAAAGTATTCTATCAGTTTTTCTTGTTTTTGTGAGCATACAAATAATGGCTCAACAAAAGAGTGGGTTTGCAATCAGTAGTTCAGGAGTTGGACCAGATGGTTCTCTATCCATTGAATTTACAGGAGAAGGAGAAGGCGTATCTATGCCATTGCAGTGGACTAATGTGCCAAAAGGAACCAAATATTTTGCCATAGACCTGTGGCACCTTCCTCATCTAAATAACCCGTCCGATGTAAAATCTTATTGGGTGGTTTACAATATTCCATCTAACATTAAAAGTATTCCCAAAAATGCAATGGGGATTGGAAACGATGGTTATAACGATAAGAACCAAACCGGTTACGACCCTATTAAGTCAAAAGGGCCGGGTATTAAGGAATACAACCTGACGATTTATGCACTTTCAGAAAAACTGGTATTCAATAATAATAAAGTTTATCGTGCCAATTTACTAAATGCTATAAAAGGGAAAGTGCTGGGTGAGGGTACTTTAAAATATACGTACGAAACAGGTCATGCAAGTGGATCTGCCCAACAAGTAATTGGTTCAGGAGAAAAACGGAAAGACAGAATTGAAACCTTAACTGAAGGTGAAAAGGAAAAGGTGAAAGCCATTCTTTCAAATTATAATGCTGCTGCATTAACTGCGAATATAACCAAAGAAATTCATGAAGCGTTCCGTGAAGCGGGACTTAGAGGCGGACCAGCAGCCGAAGAAACCATACGTGAGACCGGGTTTGATCCAGAAAAACTGCACGCCTTAGCTCCTCCGCCAAATAATATGCCTGAAGATAACCGTCAAGCACCAGGGCAGAAGAAGTATTCCATTGAACAAGCTATTTCCGACAGGGCACAGATTACAACTATAGCATTCTCAGGATTAGCTTTTATAACCGGCGATTTTGGAGCATCAACATTTATACCACCCGGAAAAGTGTGCGACTATTTTGGTTTTCAGTATATGCGTGATATTGATGCAGCAGAAAAGGGGCATAATCCAATGTTTGTTGACAGGGTTGTAGGCAATGTGTTATTTATACTTAACGATAAGCACAAGCAACTATTCCGTGATCTTGCTGAAGAGCAGGTTTCACAACTTGAAGCAATGGCCGAAATGCGTTTGCCTTTAATTAAAAGCTTTCACATGGAATTAGATGGTGATATTCCGGATGGAAGCAAGGGATTAAACAAGCCATCGGTAGTGAATTATGTGGGAGCTATTTTTGAACAGGACGCAAAGCTTAGTTTGCGCCGTGCAGAGGTTTTGGCTGAAGTGGCAAATTCGCTTACAAAAGGGCAAAAGGAATATTTGGGTAATATGAAATTTGGAGATTTCAATACCTGGCCTGATAAAACGGAACTGGCGCATCTTAACAAGAAAAAGTCTAAACTATACAACGTGGCCTACATGACTTATGCCAGTGAGTTTTTTAGCTGGTATGCCGGTTCCATCGAAGCCGACACCTATATATGCCCCGAAAGACAAGGCACTTATTTTGGTGGCTTTTATATGAAGGACATACCGGCAATGAACCAACGAGATTACGATATAAGTACTTCGATTACCGGTGATAGCGGAGAGGAGTTTTTAAATAATGTGTTAAATGAAACACAGAGAGGATATATTACCAAAATACTGAACTCTCAGCGGCAACTATTAAATGAAATTGTGGATGTGCGAAAGGAATTCAGTACCGAACTCCGCAAACTGTTGAATGGTCAACAGCCCGATAAAAACAAGCTGTTAGCCCTTGGAAAACGTTATGGAGAACTTGATGGAGAATTGTCATGGAACTATGCCATCGCATTTGCTACAGTAAATAAGTCCCTTACACCTGAACAAAAGTCGGAACTAATGGCACTCCGCAATTTGGATGATTATGAGAGTGCTCCTTATTACATCTATTCGAGTCCTGCAACCAAGCAGCCTGTCATTGAAAATGTAGAGATGTTTTTTGAAGCTCCGTAATAAAGAATACATCGCTGAATATATCTCAAAACAAGTGCAAATGGAAAACAAGGACATTATATCAATAACGAAACTGCATAAGACCTACTATGTAGGAGACGAAACAATAAATGCGCTACATGGAATAGATTTATCGGTTCAAAAAGGTGAATTTGTGGCTATCATGGGAACCAGTGGTTCTGGCAAATCAACTTTGCTGAATATTTTAGGCTGTTTGGATTTACCATCAAGCGGTGAATATCTTCTCGATGGCGTGAATGTGAAGTCGTTAAATAAAAACCAACTGGCCACAATTCGTAATCAAAAGTTGGGCTTTGTATTTCAATCGTACAACCTTTTACCGCGCACATCAGCACTTGAAAATGTTGAGTTACCCTTGCTGTACAACCCATTAATTAGTAATAGGGAACGTAAAGACCGGGCTGAAGAAGCTTTGATTTCCGTTGGGCTAAAAGACAGGATGAAACACTTGTCGAACCAGATGTCGGGAGGACAACAACAACGTGTTGCCATAGCCCGGTCGCTAGTAAATAAACCAGTGGTAATTTTTGCCGATGAGGCAACAGGTAACCTGGATACACGCACCTCATTTGAAATAATGGATCTCTTTCAAAAGTTAAACGAAAACGGGATGACCATTTGTTTTGTAACGCACGAACCTGACATTGCGGCTTTAACTACACGTAACGTTGTTTTTCGTGACGGAAGGATTATGAAGGATGTAATTATTGAAAATCGCCAAAGTGCAACAAGCGCTCTAGAGATGATTGATGCAAACAAATATGAGTTCGAATATTAAGATATAGAATATGAAGTTGATAAACCTGATAAAAATTGCTATAGCTGCCATAAGACGAAACAAAATGCGTTCGTTTTTAACCATGCTAGGAATTGTAATAGGGGTTGCGGCCGTAATTGCTATGTTGGCAATTGGGCAAGGTTCAAATGCCAGTATTCGCGAAACAATTAGCTCAATGGGGACTAACCTCATTAATGTAATGCCTGCAAGCCAAAACAAGGGAGGTGTTCACCAGGGACGGGCATCATCGCCAACCTTGGTTGTAGATGATGTTACCTACCTTGAAAACAACGGTACTTTAATAGAAGCTGTTTCACCCGAAGTAGACGGCAGTGGCCAGATTGTTTACGGTTCTAGTAATTGGCCAACAACTATATACAGCGGAAATGAAGATTACTCCTATATAAAAAAATACGAAATTGAAACGGGGCGTATTTATACTTCAAAGGAAATTAAAACGGCAGCAAAGGTTTGTTTAGTAGGTCAAACTATCATCGAAAATATTTTCAGTGATGATGAAGATCCCATTGGTAAAACCATCCGCTTTAATAATATTCCTTTTAAAATAATAGGAACACTGAAAGAAAAGGGTGATAATACGTTTGGACAAGATCAGGACGATATGATCCTTGCGCCTTATACCACTGTTATGAAGCGGCTGTTCAGACAGACTTATTTACGAGCTATTGTCGTCTCCGCTAAATCGGAAGATTTAATAACCGAAACAAGTACAGAAATAACGGCATTATTAAGGGCGTCTCATAAGTTGAATGAAACTGAAGACGATGATTTTGAAATTAGAACACAGGAAGAATTAATTAGCAATTTTGGTTCAATTTCCGAAATGATGTTGGTACTCCTCGGTTCTATTGCGGCCATATCGCTTGTTGTGGGAGGCATTGGAATTATGAATATTATGTATGTGTCGGTTACGGAGCGCACCCGTGAAATTGGACTAAGAATGGCTATTGGAGGTAAAGGAAGGGATATATTACGTCAGTTTCTTTTAGAAGCATCGTTGCTAAGTATTCTTGGAGGAATTATCGGAGTTGGTGTAGGTGTTCTGGCTTCAAATCTGGTTGAAAATATACTTGCTTGGCCAGTTTTAATTACAAGCAATTCAATTATGTTATCCTTCCTGTTTTGCACATTTATCGGGGTGTTTTTTGGTTGGTATCCGGCACGTAAAGCTTCGGCACTAAATCCAATTCAAGCACTTAGACATGAATAACAAATATTATTATTAACATTTAATTTTTACAAACATGAAAAAACAAATTTTAATTATTACTCTAGTTGGTTTATTAACTATGAGTTTAAACTCGCTAATGGCTCAGGAACGACCTGACAGAAAACCACCGCAAGAACAAGTAGACACGCTTACTGCCAAGCAAATAAAAACGGTGAACAAAATTTTAGCTGATTATGATAGCGAATCGCTGTCAGCAAAAGATGCCAAAGCAATTATGGAGGCAATTAGAGATGCTAAAATCCCCGGAGGTAAAGGTGTAGAAAAAGCAATTAATGATGCTGGTTTTAGTTTTGAAAAAATACAAAAACTTGCTCCTCCACCGGCCCGACCAGATGGTAAGCAAAGAAATTAACAATGCAGATATAATCCCCAACAGAAAAGTATTGTTGGGGATTAGAACCATAATAAAAGTTGCTTTAATTTTGAGAATTGTATATCAAGCATCGAATACGATAGAAATAGAATAAATTTGTATCATGAATTTTTCAAAAAATAAAATAGAAAAAGGCTTGCCTCATTTTATTGGCTTGCTCTTATTTCTTATTCTTCCCATTTTCGTTTTTGACCGCAATAACGACCGGGCTATCTATTGGATGTATAGCTATTATTATCAATTAACTTTTATGATAGCAGCCTTTTATGTCAATTATTTGATTATTGTTCCTCGCTTCTTTTTCTCCAAGAAAAAGGTTTATTTCTTCGTGATCTTATTCCTGTTTACTGTTTTATTGTTAGCTACGTCGCAATACCTTTATGATACTTTTCAATTCGAAAGCTTTCGCCCGGGTAATAATATTGCTGAAGGTAACAGGCACCCCAAAAGCAGGTTTGGCTTACATCCGAAACTCATCGATAATTTCTTTTTATTATTAATTGTTTTTGGTTTTAGCAGTGGAATGGCCATTATTCAGCATCTCAGAAAAACCGAATCCAAGCAAAAGGAAATTGAAAAAGCACGTGTTGATTCTGAACTGGCCTTCTTGAAAAATCAAATCAGTCCGCATTTCTTTTTTAACGCCTTAAACAATATTTATGGGCTTATTGCCATCGACAGCGACAAAGCACAAGAAGCCGTAGAAAAGCTTTCAGGTTTGATGCGCTACTTGATCTACGATTCAAATATTGACTCCATTGAATTGCAAAAAGAATTCGATTTTACGTTAAAATATATAGAGTTGATGCAACAGCGTTTAAGTCCCAAGGTTAAACTCAATGTAGACATATCACCCAAAATTCCAGCCGGACAAATCTCTCCACTATTGTTTATTCCATTTATCGAAAATGCATTTAAACATGGTGTAAGTTATCGTGAAACTTCGTTTATATCTATTCAGCTAAAAACAGAAAATAGCAAGGTAATTTTTAAGTGCACGAATAGTGTTCCTGCCAGGAAAGAGCAAAAGGGCAGCGAAGGTGGTGTTGGTGTTGCGAATATTCAAAAGCGATTGGATTTGATTTATGGCAACTTGTTTCAATTAGATATTGACATTGTGGATAAAGAATATCATGTACAATTAATCGTGCCCTTTAAAACTACGTAAATGCATAAAATTACCTGTATAGCCATTGACGACGAGCCCATAGCATTGGGGATCGTTGTTTCGCACATCAAAAAAATACCTTATCTCGAATTGCTGGCAGCTTTTGATAATCCCATTGATGCTTCTGAGTTTCTGCAAGAAAACCCGGTTCAGCTAATTTTTCTGGATATCAATATGCCCGACCTATCGGGCGTTGAGTTTGCCAGAACCTTAGACAAGAACTCCAGGGTCATTTTCACAACAGCTTATGATAAATATGCTGTGGAAGGATTTCAGCTTCATGCGCTGGATTATTTGCTAAAACCGATTAGTTACGCTGTATTCGCTAATTCGGTAAAGCACGCCAAAGAGTATTTTGATTTAGTAGTTTCAAAGCAAGTTGTGAATCCAATTAATACGGAAGATAATTACTTGTTTGTAAAAGCTGATTATCAAATTCATCGAATCGAATTTGACAACATTCTATACTTTGAGGGATTAAAGGATTATGTAAAACTTTATGTTGATGGGGCTTCAAAATCTATCGTTTTTCATTCAACCATGAAATCCTTGGAAGAAAAACTTCCTTCAGAGAAGTTCATGCGCGTGCACCGTTCCTTTATTGTCTCATTAAATAAAATTAAAACCATTGAGCGCGACCGAATTATATTTGGTGATAAAAGAATTCCAATCAGCAAGCAGAATAAGTCCGGGTTTGATGACTTTGTGAAGAAGAAGTTTTTATAATCAGGAGTTTCTTCTTGCCGTAATCTTTAATTAACGAGATACCACGTTTATTGTGTTTCCTTAATTCTTTGAAACAAGTTTTCATGATCGCCTTTCAGGTATTTTGCATACATATCTTGCGAGAAAAACCTGCATTAGTTTTTATTAATTTCCGGGTGATTGTTTGTTTATCAGTTATAACTTTGATAATATATATGCCTTTTGCTTGTGAGCAAAGGGCAAAAGTTCATAGTCTTGATTTATGTTTTTTATCTGATGATGAGATACTAACTCGCCTTGTAGATTCATCATTTCAATGATTTTTATACCAGCCGCCTGAATAGTGATTTTACCTGTGGTGGGGGTAGGGTAAACTGCAAGTTCTGTATCTGTTAGATGTTCGTGAATTACCAATGAAGGATTGCCATAAACTCGCACATGACCGGATAAATGGCCATTCCCCTGATTGGCTATTGCCCCAATAGCTGCTGTTGAACCAGCATCGTCTGGACTTATACCGACCAGCCAGATTAATCTCCATTCGCTTCGCCATCGATAGTATTTTCAAGTTGCACCCAGCTACCGCCACTATAAGTATATACCATTACTCGACTATCAGCTTTTTTCTTCTTAGAATTTTTACAATACGGTTAATTACGATTTCCGATAAGTTCCATTCATATCCATTAAAATCGGTTGTATTAATAAATTGGACGACAACTGCATCAATATCTTTGTGGTATTCTGCGAGACTTTGATAGCCAACAACCAAGCCTCCATGGTCATATACATAGGGATAGATTTCCTGTTCTCCTTCATCAAAAACAGAACCGTCGTTTAAGGCTCGCAAGAATGTGCCCACATCCTCTGCTGTAGCTAACATTCCATATTCATTAGCTTTGAAGTCTTCATCATATCCAACGTAATAGCCACTCATTACATCTTCTAAATCCACCTCGTTAAGCGAAAAAAATGTGTTATTTAATTCGAGTGGTTTCAATATTTCCTCCTTTATATATTGGTGGTGGCTATAACCCAACACCTTATCCATAATATCGCGGAGCAATAAATAATTTGTGTTTGAATATTCATATCCTTTATCTGGTTTAAAACTAGCCGGTAAATTGAGGGCAAAATTAAGAGCAACTTTACCATTTTCCTGTTCGTTTTCCCAATATGCGGGATTATCTGTAAAATTAGGAATACCACTTCGATGTTGCACCATCATTCTCAAGGTGATTTCTTCAGCATTCTCAATTTTACCTCTAAGTTCGGGAAGATAATCAAGGAGTGTTTTCTCAAAAGACAAACGCTTCTTATGCACCAATTTAGTAGCAGCTACAGCAGTATATAACTTGCTGATACTTGCAATTTTGAATAATGATTTTGGGTCGGCTGGTATTTTGTTTTCTCTATCTTTCCAACCACCAGTATAAAATGCTGGCGGTTTTCCTGCTTCGTCTATATAAATAATCATTCCATCAAAGCCATGTCCAATGGCTTCATCTACTTGTTCTTGAACCGTATTGGGTAATGGCAATATCCAGGCCTTTACCAAAATCCATGGTACAAAGTACAGGGAGCCTATGGATGCTGCTATAAATAGAATTCTTAGTATTCGTTTTATTGGTTTCATTCGTTCGTTTTTTAAGTAAGATGTTACTCTTCAAAAATGTTTGTTTAAAATCGGTACCCATCCTGCACCTGAAAAGCGAGATTAAAGCAAGCTCTTCAAAGAATTTGCTCTTAGAAAATTCAAGATAAGGATTTTCGGATATTTTTCTGCATCTGAAAGCATCAACACTTATATGGCTTCCAAGGAAAATATTTTTGTGGGTTTTGATTTCGGCGCCGTAACCTCCATGTGCAAACAATTAGTTATAGTTGGCAGCATTAATTATTCTTTACATTTTTTAAAGCCTTTCCGGATTAATATACCTGCTAAACCCAACTCTGCTATGGCCATAGGAACACTCAATATCATCTCTACATAGGCAATTGATTCAGTTGCAGATGGAATTACTGCTTTTACTCCATTTAGTAAGGTGTAGCTAATTAAAGGAAGTCTACGGTCGATCTCGATGGTTGGATACGCAACAGACTCAGGTATTGCATTTGGCATCACTGGAAAAAGCTCGAAAGGAAAAGGAAAAATCTTATCCGATTGGGAATTGAACAGGGGCAAGCCTATGCTTGGTGTAGGTCACGGATGCGCGGTTGGGCGGTTGCCCAAAGTCCGATTGACTTCGTAGAACGTTGTTTCTTGGAACAACAATTAGGCTGGCTCGCTTATCAAAGCGGGGCTATGAATCAATTCTCGACATTTACAAACGAACTTCCCCACAACTTAACGAACCGCTGTATACGAGACCCGCACGCACAGTGGTGTGAAAGGTGCACTGGCGATCATTTGGTCGTCAGCCACCTATTCGATTGTAAGT
>JBFHES010000179.1:0-9984 GCA_041584015.1 Bacteroidales bacterium | reverse complement strand
CTTATGTTCAAACCGGGTACCGATTTCTTGTACAGCAGTTATGGTTTTAACTTAGTAAGCGCAATTATTGAAGGTGCATCAGGACAAACCTTTTTGAATTACATGCAAAAATATGTTTTTACACCTGTAAAGATGACCAACACTGTTCCTGATTACCACGATTCCATTATTGTACATCGCTCAGATTTCTATTCAATGGAAAACGGAAAAATAATTCATGCACCCTATGTAGATAACAGCTACAAATGGGCAGGTGGCGGCTACCTTTCGACCACTGAAGATATCGTCAAGTTTGGGAATGCCATACTTTACAACAAGCTCTTCCCCGACAAAATAAAACAAGAACTAATTGCAAGTCAACAACTCAATAGTGGGAAAAAAACAGGCTATGGTCTTGGATGGTTTACAGGGATAGATGCTTATGGAAGAAAATATTATGGACATGGAGGAGGCGCTGTTGGCGGTAGTGGTAATTTCTTAATCTTTCCAGAAGAAAAACTCGTAATTGCCATTTACACAAACGATACTAGTGCATCGGTTGGTAAAGAACTACATACTTTAGCCGATATTATTCTGGATGCAGTAAAATAAATTTCGCACGTTCATATGTGTTGTATAAACGCTACATGTCTATTGTAACATATCGAAATATTTGGTTAATTTGATAAATAATTTAAACCAAAACACGACTGAAATGTTAAAGAGACTATTTTTATTTGCAATCGTTGCAGTAATCTTCGCTTCCTGTGGTAACCAACCACAAAAGAGTACAAACGAAACAAATGATGTTCAAGAAGTTACTGAAGTTATCAAGATAACACCTACTGATTTTGACACAAAAGCTGCAGAGCTAGTTGATCAGGAAGTTACCATGGAAGGTACAGTTGTTCATGTTTGTTCGCATGGTGGAAAGCGTATGTTTCTTGTAGATGAAAACTCTGAAGCACGCATTAAAGTAGAAATTGATGGTGACAGTGATGCAGCCTTTAAAACTGAGATTGAGGGAGCCGTAGTTTCTGTTGTTGGTAAAGTATTCGAACTTCGTATTGATGAAGCATATTTAGCAGAGTGGGAAGCAGAAATTAACGCTGCCATTGCTGAAGGTGAAGAAGGACATGAAGACCATGAAAAAGGTGTACACCTTGGAGAAGAAGGTCATGAGAATAGCACACAGCATGCTGATTTGGAAAGAGTAGAAGAATTCCGTTCAGAAATTGCAGCCAGTGGAACAGATCACCTTTCATTCTATTCATTAAGCTATATTAGCCATTCTGTACTTGAAGAAGCTCCTGTTGTTGAAGGAGAAGAAGAAGGACATGATCACGATCATGAAGGACACGATCACGAAGGCCACGATCATGACAGTCATGAAGGACATGATCACGACTAAACAGAGGAAATAAACAAAATATGAAAGGTTGAGACGTAGTAATTGTCTCAACCTTTTTTTAACTCAAAAATATATCACAATGAAGCTAAGAAAATGGAATCGAATAATTCATAGAGATCTTGGATACATATTCTTTTTCACTACCATTATTTATGCCCTATCAGGCATTGCAATTAATCATAGAGACGACTGGGACCCGAACTATCGGATCTCAACGGAAGAGATATCGGTAAACCAGAAACTAGAAAAAGCATCGATGACAAAATCATCTATCAAAGCTTTGTTAAAAACAATTAATCCAGAAATTAAATACCGTAGTCATTATTTTCCATCTAACGAGCTAATGAAAGTATTTATCAAGGACGGTAATGTAACAATCGATCTGGATTCTGGGAATGGATTGGTTGAATTAACCAAACGGCGCCCACTCTTTGCTCCAATGAATTACCTGCATTACAACCCGGTTAAATGGTGGACTATATTTAGTGATATATATGCTGGTGCTCTGGCAATTCTTGCTATCTCTGGTTTATTCATTCTAAAAGGCAAAAAAGGCATTACAGGAAGAGGTGCCTGGCTGACAGGAATTGGCATCGCTATTCCGATTATCTTTTTAATTATATACTTTTACTAAATATTAAAAATACTATATAATGAAAAAAATTATTCATACAGAGAAAGCTCCAAAAGCAGTTGGTCCCTATAGTCAGGCAGTAGAGAGCAATGGTGTACTTTACGTTTCTGGCCAGATACCAATAGATCCGTCAACGGGTAAGATTGTTGAAGGAGGAATTAAGGAACAAACCAAACAGGTAATGAAAAACATTGGAGCTGTGCTTGCTGCAGCCGGATATTCATTCGAAGATGTGGTAAAATCAACATGCTTGCTTGAAAACATGGATAACTTTGTTGCCATGAATGAAGTGTACGCTCAATACTACCCTGAAAACCCACCGGCAAGAGCTGCCTACGGTGTTGTAAAATTACCACTTGGTGTAATGGTAGAAATTGAAACAATTGCCTCTAGATAAAGCAATAGAAAAAAGCATAAAAAAACCCGGGTCAACTGACCCGGGTTTTTAGTATATGTTGTTTTCTTATTCTGAAACGACAGTAAAATCAACCTCAATAATAACTTCTTTATGAAGCTTAACAGTTGCTTTGTATTCACCAACTTCCTTAATTGCATCTCCAGGAATTGTAATGTTCTTACGATCAACTTCAATACCTTTCTTAGCAATAGCTTCAGCCAACTGAATTGTGTTAACTGAACCAAAGATTGTACCTGTAGTACTTGTCTTTGCTCCAATTTTAATCTTCTTGTTCTCAAGTTGCTCAGCAACCTTAAGAGCAGCGTCTTTCAATTTCGCTTCCTTATGAGCACGCTGACGAATATTCTCTGCATGCATTTTCTTTGCACTTGCAGTTGCTACGGTAGCTTTTCCTTTAGGAACCAAAAAATTCCTTGCATAACCCGGCTTTACACTTACAATGTCGTCCTTCTGTCCTAGGTTAGCTATATCATCTTTTAATATAATATCCATTTTTTTCCTCCTTTAACTATTTCATCATATCTGTTACATACGGAAGAGTTGCAATGTGACGAGCTCTTTTAACAGCCTGTCCAACTTTTCTTTGGAACTTTAGAGAAGTACCAGTTACTCTGCGCGGTAAAATCTTACCTTGTTCATTAAGGAATTTCTTCAAAAACTCAGGATCTTTATAATCGATATATTTGATTCTGTTCTTTCTGAATCGGCAATATTTCTTTTTCTGGATCTCCACAGATGGAGGAGTCAAATATCTAATTTCTGATGCTGATTGTGCCATAACTTATGCCTCCTTTTTTTCTGCGTTTCTCTTTCTCTTTTTCTCTGCATAAGCAAGTGCATACTTATCCATTCTTATGGTTAAGAAACGGATAATTCTTTCATCCCTGCGATACGCCAACTCTAAAGCCTCGATAAGTTCTGTTTCAGCTTCAAATTCGATTAGCTGATAAAAACCTGTAGACTTCTTCTGAATAGGGTATGCTAATTTCTTCATTCCCCAATCTTCTTCGTGAACAATATTGGCTCCATTGTCCTTCAACATTTCTCTAAACTTTTGAACCGTCTCCTTCATCTGAGCCTCAGACAAAACGGGAGTTACAATGAAAACGGTTTCATAATGATTTTTCATAAAACTATTTTATAATTACATTAAACATTTGGGCGCAAAAGTATAAATTATTACTTACTAATCAAATAGCACAAGTTGTTTTATCAAAAAAATGCCGGAATCGAAAATCGAATCCGGCACCTTTTATACATTCTAAATATTATTAACGAGAAACTGACATTTGTTTCGTCGCTGTATATTTATCAGAAATCAAACGATACATATAGTTACCATTTGCAAGATTTGAAACATCTACGTTGAAAGTAGTTGTTCCTGCACTCATTGCACCTCGATGCACAGTCATAATTGTCTGCCCAACCATATTCACTAAACTTAATTCAGCATTAAGGCTTTCAGGTATGGATACAACAATTGTGGTTGTTGATGCAGCGGGATTTGGCATGTTCTGGCCTAAATCAAAGACTACATCACTTTGTTGAGGAACAGTAAATTTTCCCACAACGTTGATAGCATTCTCTTTATAAATTGCTCCACCACGATCCCAATCGCTAATTTCTAAAATAGTTTCGGTATTGGTTAAAACATTCCAATATTTAAAACTGACACTATTACCTTCAATCAAATTATTTTCTTGATCTAGTGTAATATCATCGCCCCAGGTTGTAATTGCTATATTGTTTCCGCTATACACTCCCGAACCAATAAGCCTACCAGCACTATACACACCTATTTCATCTCCAAAATTTGGAGTAAAACTCCAGGCAGTTTCAGGAACACCAATTGTCATATTACTACCAGTGTTTACATCACATCTGAAATGTGTGCTTACAGGTACATCAACATATTTTGTCGGCAATGCTGCATTCGCTGGATAAGTCAATGACACCGCGCTAGTTAATTTAATTTGATAACCTTCACCAGGGTTCATGTTACCAATTACATTAACACCAAACGCAGGCCAGTAAACAAGACCTAAGCCATTCTTAACAATCTCTATATCGTTAACAATAGAACTAAGCATAATGTCAATTCCTGCTGGCGAAGATCTTAAGTAACTCATAATACTCCATCCTAGCGGTAAACTAATTGGTGTATACTCAGGTGCTACCTGAAGTCCTGCAATCTCAAGTTGCTCAGCAAAAGTTAGCTTAAGCTGATATCCTTGTTGATTGCTAATGTCACCAATTAAATTCAATCCGAACATTGGCCAGAAAACATTACCCGCATAATCCTTAGCAATAACAACATTTCCTTGCTGTCCAGCTGGTAGAATCATAGTAGCAAACACATCGGTAAGGTTCGGCATAAACGGAGTTATGTATGTTGAGAACATACTCCAACCAGTTGGTAAATTAATGTACTGGTATTGCACAGAACTATATGATAACGAAAGAATACCACTTGTACCATTAGCTCCAAAGAATCCCTCATGGCTAAATCCTGCACCAATTGGCGAATAAACAGCAGTAGCATCATACTCGGTATTGGTAGCTGCTTGCCAGATTTTCCACTGAAATGCCTCTGCGTCATTAAATCCATCTTTCATTGAAGTCTGTGTGTCATCACCCCAAGCAGTTAAAGCAAGTGTGGTTCCATCGTATAAAATATATCCACCACATTCGGCAACACCATTATTATCAAAGAACACTCCTAAGTAATCACCAACTGAAATTGGAGTTCCATCAATATCAATAGCAGCAGCCGTTGGTATAAGGATTGTATGATTTGTACTTGTAATATTAACTGTCCATGGAGCCGGAGGACCAAGAACTGTTACGTCATAAGATACATGATCATAGCAAGCTGGATCTGACAGATCAGTAACCATAACACCAACGGTGTACACACCTGCGGCAGCAAATGTATGATTTACATAATCCGCACCAGATGCTGTATTACCATCACCAAAATTCCATAAGATATCGTAGTTATTAGCACTAAAGACATTGTAGGTATAGAAATCGTAGTTATAGGTAACTAATTCAGTCCATGTAAAATCTGCATCAACCATACATGCCTGACCACAACTTGCATAAATGTACACGCTATAAGTATCGAAACAAGCGGTATTCATAGGGTCAGTAACTGTTAGTGAAACATCATAATATCCGGAACTAGAGAATGAGACTAAAATATCATCCACATCATAAGCATAAATAGAGTAATCTACATACCAGTCCATATAATAACCACCAGATGCATAACCAGCATATGATGCAAATGAATAATCACAATTACCCAGGTCAACAACATCAAAGTATGCATCCAAAGAACAACCAGCACTGCTATAAATATCTAAGCTATAGTTTCCGTAATTGGTATCATAGCCATAAACAGCAACCCAATAGGTACCGGCTGAAAGAGGTGCAGACACCTGAGATTGCAAGCTACAATAGTCGTCATTGTATAAGATTGCTCCTTCATAATCGAAGAACGAAGGCATGTTTCCGTTAAAATCCATACAATCATTATAGACAGCAACCTTTGTGTCATAGGATGAACCACAAAGTGAAACAACAACATCATCTGTCATTCCAGCAGGCACGTTAAATGTCCACCAACTTACATCAAATGGGAACAGTGTTGAACCAGGTACTGAAGCATCGTTAACAGCTCCATAATAGCTTGACATTTGACATGGATCTATAACTGTTCCACAGCTAGCATAAATTGTTAAATCAGCAACATCGAAACATGTTTGATCAAAAATATCTACAACTATAACTTGCACGAGATAGGTACCAGAAGAAGCAAAGGTATGTGTAGCATAATCAGTTCCTATTTCAGTGGTTCCATCACCAAAGTCCCAACCTACAGAATAGCCAGAACTTGGATAGATCGCATATGTAAAGAAATTATACTCGCAATTTAAACCAACATTATAAGAGAAGCTTGCATCCAATCCACAACCAGAAGAGCACATTATAAAAACACCTTCGGAGTAAGAATCGAAACAAGTTGGGTCTGAAAGATCATCAACATATGAGGTTACAGTATAAAAGCCAGATGAATTAAAAGTATGATATACATAATCTGAATTATACTCCCATGTACCATCGCCAAAATCCCAATCAACATAATATCCACTGCTTGGATAAAAGTTATTTGTGTAGAAGGCATACTCACATCCCATTCCAGTTGCAAAATAATCGAATGTTGCATCAACCAAGCAGCCACTGCTACACATAGCACTTATGCCGGCTGAAGCCATATCGTAACATGTAGGATTAGCTAGGTCGGTAACTGTAAGTTGTACATTATAATAACCAGAACTTGCAAAGGAATGAAATTCCAAATCGCTTCCCAGTAAAATCGTTCCATCATCAAAGTTCCACTCAAAAGAATATCCGGAGCTAGGATATACTTGCGAAGTACCAAAAACAAAATCGCAACCAGCAAGACCATCCCATAAGAATTGTGCATTTGCCAGGCAGCCTGTATTGGTAATGTTGACAGAATAATCTTCAACCTCACCATAGGTACTAGTGCCACAAGGTACTAGTGTCTCATTATATACAATTCTTGTTCTCAATACGGTTGGGCCTACAAGTGCAGTTAATGGTACGGTAACCTGACCATAAAAATTAGCACCATCAGAACTAAGCAATTCATAGAATTCGCCAGCACTGCTGAATACGTAGTCTTGATTCCAATCAATCCAAACACCAACTGCATCAGAGGCATATGCTACCGGATTATATACATATGCTGCATAAGTTCCACCAATCTCAAGATCTGTTGAAATATAGGTATAATCATCATATCCGGTTGAATAACCTGAAGAATTAAATATTGTGTTTAAGCTAAACAGCCCAATATACTCGTCTACAGTAGCCGAACTAGCCGAACAATACGAAGGACTTGCAACCATACTGTACATATCTGTACATAGTGGGTCTAGCGGATCAGTGATTAAACAAGTAACTGTATATGTTCCCATGGTAGCATAAGTATGAGATACCATATCCACATTGTTATAGGTCCAACCATCACCCATATCCCAAGCGACATTATAAAATGAGGCCTGAGGAACCAACAAGGAGAATTGCCAATCTACAGCCGAAGTCGAGACAGCACTAAATGTTGCGTTTGCAAGACATCCACTGCCTGCTGATACCACAACAGAGTAATCTTCAACTTCTCCATAATAGGCATTCGTACAAGGGTCAGATGGTGGTGAATCATTAAGCATCACTCTCATAATTGTAGTACCAACACTAGCTGTTGGAGGAACAATAATAGATCCGCTAAAAATGGCATTTCCACTTGAACCAGTTAGAGCATAATGCTCTCCTACTCCATAAAAACTACCATCCTGATTCCAATCAACCCATACATCACACGCGTCCGTGGACCAAGGGCTATAGACATTTATGGTTATTGGATACGCCATACCTTGAGAAACAGAAGTGCTCAAGTAGGAATAATCCGAATAACCAGACGATGCTATAACCGATGAATTGCTTATGGTATTAAACGTAACGAGATCGATATACTCATAGGTTGTATAATCGGAACCCGCAGAACAATAGACCGACTGCGCAGTAACACCCGTTACGAAAAGAACCAGAAACGTTAATAACGTAAAAAGCTTTTTCATAAGTTGTTTATTAAGTTAGACATTGTATTTACATACTTTCCTTTCAAAATTAAGAACATTATACCGTAAATGAAAATCATATGATGATTTAAATGAAACATTTAACAAAAAAAGCCAATCTCTCATACGTTATTTAAATTAGCTAATGGTAAAAGATTCACTAATTCCTTTAATAGTTCCATAGCAGTAGCATACCAGAGCAGACTGACGGCCATAATTAAGTAATTAATTTTTGCCTGAGGCAAGAGCTGCAACAAATAATCTCTAAATAAGACGTAAAGTAAGAACAGCAAATAACTGAATGTTATATTTATGCAGAACAGACACGGATTTGTACTAAATTCAACTATCTGTTGCAAAACCTATAAACTCATTATAAAACAGCAGACAGCTCTACGTTAGTTTTCATAGCTGCACTTCATCTCCAGGATTCTTAAGTTGAAACTTCTTTCGGAGAAAATAAATCAACAAATAGGCTAACGGTGTGTCGAGCATAGCTACAATTACTTTAAACAGAAACCCACTAGCCAGCAACTTACCAAAGTACTGCCATTCAATTATCTCGAAACCACAAAGTAAGAGCAGAACAATCATTGTATCGGCTAATTGTGAGGTAAATGTTGATGCATTATTTCTTAACCACAAATGCTTCCCCTTGGTTAATTTCTTCCAAAAGTGAAATAATTGTACATCAATAAATTGAGCAAAAAGATAGGCCACCATACTTGCAGCTACGGCAATAAATGTAAAACCAAACACCGATTCGAAGAGTTGATCATTAACAGGCGACCATTCTGTTGCCGGTACTACCGAACTAACATACACAATTAGCACTGTAAATAAACTAGCAAACAAGCCGCTAAAAACAACTCTGTTCGCCAGTTTCTTGCCATATATTTCTGAAATAATATCCGTTATTAAAAAGGTAATCGGATAAGGAAGGATTCCCACGGAAATCTCAAAATTATACCAGCCAAAAGGATTCCAGCTAAAGAATTTTTGAAATATCAAATTTGAAGTTACCAGTGAAGCGATGAAAAGCGCTCCAAGAATCAAGTAAATTTGTGTCGCGTTTGCTTTTATTTTATCATCCATGAAAATGCTTATAAAAGAACAAACAGCACAAATTGCTGAATGTTTATGTAATTGCTAATCTGTAAGATCGTTGAGCGTAAACCCAAGTTTCAGCAAATTATCTAATTTAAGTAACTCAAGCAATTTTTGATCATCAATTAACTTTAATTGCTTGTTTGCCTCTACCACATCAATATTGGTTTCTTTCATTAGCTTAGCCATTTTTGCTGCCTGATGGTAACCAATATACGGACTAAGTGCCGTAGTAACTGAAGCTGAATGTCTAATACGTTTCTCTGAGATTCCTTGTTTAATCTGAAGGTCTGTCATTAAATTACTAAGTAGTGTTTTATCACAGGCGATCAGCAACTTTATGCTCTCCAATAAGGCATGCCCAATTAGCGGAATGTTTGCGTTTAAATCCAAACATCCCTGAGCAGATAAGGAAGTAATGATCTGATCATTTGCATAAATCTTATGAACCGCTGCTATTACAAACTCAGGTATCACAGGATTTACCTTTCCCGGCATTATTGAGCTACCCACTTGCTTTTGAGGAATAGCTACCTCAGCCCCTGTTATATCACTGGCAAGCAAACGAATATCGCTCACCATTTTCTCAAGGTTTACAGCGTGCGCTTTCAATATGGCATGAACCTCTACAAAGGCATCCAAATTACTGGTTGCTTCAGTTAAGTTCTCGCTGCGTGAAATTGGAAGTTTACAAATCTGTTGCAACTCCGATACAACTTCCATAATGAAGAACCGAGGAATAGATATTCCCGTTCCAATGGCACCT
>JBFHES010000178.1:0-10026 GCA_041584015.1 Bacteroidales bacterium | reverse complement strand
CTTGCCTCTTAAGCTGTTTGCTAGGTTGATTGATAAGAATCGAAACGTTGCTCGCGGAACGCCCCCCGTTCGGCATAGCGTCATCGCTATGTCGTTGTAAAGTAAGGCTTCCGGCCTGGTTAGCTGGATACAATATGTTATATCTTTGCTTCATAAGCACTGGTTATCAATTAAACAAGAAAGAAGGTCTTTATTATTTATAATGCAGGATGTAAAATGGCAGGATGTTTTTTCCCGAAGAATCCATAGAGCTTTTCTAATCGACAGTTGGTAGGATCGCCGGAAAAATAAAGCCTTCTTATTATGGCGCCATGAGAAAGCTCTGCGAAAAGATTGACATTAATGAGATAGTTGATGCAAGTCTGCTCTAAGAAAACGTTTAATTTAACAGTTGGTGATTATAGCTATAAGTGAGATAAAAACAGGTGTATATAGTTACTAGTTGTGTTTCATTTAAAATCTGCGACAATGCCAATTAATATATATAGAGAAAAGACAAGTGAAAAAATAGATTGGTTATGTGATGACATTTGGGATTTACCAAGTCAAATTGAAGTACTTCAATCTTGGCTTAAAGAGAATAAATTCAAACTGACAAAAGATAAATATGTTGCTGATATTGGATTTGATATTAGAAAAGATGCAACAGGAGGTGGAGGAGTTTTAGATTCCGAATCCATGAAAATAATGGGAGATATAGGGATAGACCTATATTTGTCTGAATACCCAGGATCAATATAAAATGGCAAGGAGAAAAGAATTTTAAACTATAGCAAATGGTCTTCTAAGCTCTTTTTTGAGTAGAAACAATGACGTTTATGGTTATTGGGGAATAGGGAAACTATATTCTCACATGCTTAAGTCAAAGACAATGATTCTTGAAATTGATTTGGTTAATATTACGATAGTTCCAAACAATGATGTATTAATAAAAGGTTTTTCTGACAGACTAAAAGTTCAAATGGAAAAGAGAGGATTAAAACCTGACTATTTAAATTCAGCGAAAATAATCTTGACTGGTTATCCACCGTTCGGCATAGCGTCCTCGCTATGTCGTTGTGAAGTAAGGCCTCCGGCCTAGTTAGCTTGTTACAACAAGAGCTATGTAGGGCTTTCAAGAATAATACATTTTGAAAACAAAAAGGAAAAACCCAAATCAAACAAATGATTTGGGTTTCGAATTTCATTGTACTTTTTAAGCAGTCTGGTATTATAATGCTAATGCTTTGGGGAATAAAATATTGTTTTCTAAATGCACATGTACATGCAAATCGTTTTCAAATTCTTCGAGCATTTTATAGGTAAGTTCAAAGGTGGTGCAAGCATCGGCCGGTAAAGCATACCTGTTGCTAAGCTTGCTGATTTTGTCCATGGCACCTCCGGCAAAATCGTGTTCGCCATTCATTCGATCAATCTCCGACTTAATTGTTTTTCTGGCTTCGGGATCGTCTGATGTCAGGGCTTTCTTTATTGCCGGAAAAAGTACTTCTTCCTCATTTTTGAGATGCTGCGTTAACTCATCATAAATGTACGCAAAAGTAGATGCAATCTCTTTTAGCTCCTCGTGACCTTCACCATGAACATCTGCTATTTTATGGGTATAAAATTTTAATTCAGGTAAGTTCTTCGTTACATACTTATGATGTGTATTCATAATGTAGTCAGCCAGAAAATCGATATTCCATTCATTAAAGTTTTGGCTGTTTCCCGGCTTTATACTCGGCAGCTTTTCAATCTCACCACATACTTCATCCAGATTGATACCTTCGTTCTTGCAAGCCTCCGAAAGGCTCATTTTACCACCACAACAAAAATCAATATGATGATTGGTGAAAATGGATGCAGTGCGGAAATCGTTGGTTACAATTTCGCCCAGACTGGCGTTTTTTAAATCACTCATGGTCGTATAATTTTATATTATTATTTGCTCTAATAGATAAAGCATTAATAGCATAATAATGTTTTTAGAAACAAGTGATTAATGTTGCAAAACAGCAGCCAGGAGGCGAGGGCTTTTAAGTTGCTTATTCTGCCCGGAAACCAAAAAAACCAGGGTTGATGCCTACATAAAAGGAATCGAGGAGGTTGGCAAATTCGTCGTACCTGAACACCATGCCTTGCTGCACGTAGGTAGCAGCATCGCCAATATAAATATTATTACTGCCAGGATGAATGCCTATGGAGTAGATATTCTTGCTGCCCTGCTCCAGCAATGGCTCGTTGGGCAATTGCGTGTCGTATATGCTGAGGCTGTACACATCCTTATTAATGAAATAGAGCTGATCGCCGGCAGCATTCATGCATAAATCTGAAAGTGGGTAATTGCTCATGGGGAATTCATGATTTTTCATAATTTCCATGGAAGCCGGATTTACGCACACAAGCCGTGGATGCTCATGGCCTGCGGGGTTACCTGCATAGCCTCCATCGCATAAAATCCATAACATACCGTTGATATCTTCCACCATGCTTTGTGGCTGCAGGCCAACATTCAACGAATGCACCACTTCGTTCGTTGCAATGTCAATTTTACTAAGCATGCGATCAAACGACCAGCTTATCACATATAAATAGCCATCTTTAATAAGTAGTTGCTCAGACGTTCTGCCGAGATGAATAGAACCGGTTTTCTCAAAAGTGCCTGGGTTAAAAATAGTAATCAGGCTGTCGTATAAATCGGAGATGTAAGCAAGCTCGTTATTGGCAATGGCTATGTATCGGGGCGAGGTTAGTCCGGTTATCTTACCCTTGAATTCAGCTGTATTTTTGTCTGTAATGTACACCTTGCCCGAATTGTTAACCACAATAAACATGTTGTCGCCATAGATCTGCATCGACTGTCCAATATCTCCTAAAGGCACACCATTTACTTTCTCAAAAATATTATTCTCGGTAAAACCAGAGTCCGGAGCGTACAAACTTAGCGATGCGTTGTTAAAGGTAACGCTGCCCTCGTTCAAAATATAAATGCCTTGTTCTGTAACTGAAACAGGCTGAGGAGCTGGTTCGTCGGTACAAGCCACAAATAGCAATGCAAGTACAGCGGCGATCATTTTTATCGATTGTTTTAAGCTTTGCATGGTTGTGGTTTTAAATTTCAACACTCATTAGCACCGAGTAATACCTGCCGGGCATGGCACGCATATATATGGTCTGATAAGCAACATCTAAAAGATTATGCACCTTAAACGAAGCACGCATGTTAAGTTTTCCTGCGGTAAAAAAATGGCCGATATGTGCATCAAGAATTGAATAAGCTGATAATGGAGTTTTATAGTCTCCTTCAACGCTCAGCATTACCGGGCGTTCGCCGGTATATTGGTTTGCAATATACAACATCCAGCTCTTGTTTTTTAAATTAGCAGAAACTCGCAAAGAGTGCTTTGGAATATAGATCAATTGTTGCCCTTTTACTTTAATGAACTCATCGCTGCTTCCTTCTGAGGTGGTGCTGCTGTAGTTGTAGGTAAAGTTAAAATCCGCTTTTACGCTTCTCAGCTTTGTATGAAAATCTACGCTGGATTCAAATCCTTTTGCCACAACTTTCTGAATATTCACCGGAGTCCAGTAGCCGTAATCTGTATCTGTCCATAAAATCCAATTGTCGATTACCGAATTATAAACACCGGCAACAAGATGAACACTTTTGTTATTGGTGCCTGATTCATAAATAATGTTGCATTCTGAGGTAAAACCTGTTTCAGGCTTTAAGTCAGGATTACCACCTGGTTGATAATGCAAATCGAACAATGTTGGGTGGTGGTAATTGCGTGCTGTATTCAGCTGAACGGTAATGCTGCTAAAAAAGGCAGGATGGTATTCGATACCGGCAGATGGAATAAATGGTGTTAACTGATCGTCCACCAGCTCGCTCCGGATAAGTGTAAATACAGCTAATTGTTCTCCAATAGCTTGATTGGCTATTGCACTAAACAGTAATTCCTTTCTGCTAATTGAAAGGGAAGTCTGATTCTTGTTGTCGGATATTTCGGCTGTATGATAATTCATGTCAAGGCTTGATGAAACCTTGGTGCCGTTGCCAGACTGCCAGGTATATTTAAGCTGGTTGTTTACCGACGTGGAATTGTTCTCGGCATCATAATTATTAAAAATGGTGCCACCCGATAAAATCCTGTATAAATAATATTGGTTGTTCCGGTTCATCACGCCTGTTTGAAAATGCCATTTATGCTGCTTGTTATAGTGATCCCATTTAAAACAGGCATTCAGCATTTTGTCATTTGAATTCTCACGATGACCCGATCCCTCATAAGACATGAGTGGCGACAAATTACGGTCGGCCATCGAGTACCAGCCCAAAATAGAAAGGTGGTTTTTTGCATTTGGTTTAAAGTAAACCTCTTGCACCAGGCCCGCCAAATTGGTCGACCCGTTTTGCTGTCTGGTTTCCTGGCGAGGCAGCGTTGCGCTAATAAATGGGAAATCGTTTTTTGCAGATTCATAGCCCAATCTGGTTTTGTATTGAACTTTTTTTGTTCCCTGCTTAAATTGCAAATAAGTGCTGTTGCCACTAAAACTGCTGAGTTCTTTCGAGACGCTTATCGTAGCTGTGGTGTCCCAGTTTACGCGATTGTTTATTACAATACCACCGCCTAATCCACCCGACTGATCTGTTAATGAGCTGTTCCCGGGTTTAATACTAACCTCATCGATAAAGGCTACCGGGATTACGGAAAAATCAACCTGACCGGTAAGTGGAGAGTTGATGTTCATCCCGTTCCATTTTACCTGCGTATGCGAGGCTCCGGTACCGCGGAAGGATACGGTGGATAAATTACCCATTCCGTAACTCTTAATAATCAGATTAGAACTTTTGGTCAGCAACTCGGTTAAGTCGTCATTTTTGTAATTCGCAAAAGTTGCGGAATCTATCTCAATCGTTTTCATTGCTGTGGCACCAAGGGTTCTGTCCGTTAGAATGGAAATCTCAGAAACCAATATGGTATCGTGAATCATTTGAGCATTAGATGCAAAAGGAATAGCCAACAGCATTACTGTAAGTAGATAAAGTTGCGCTATGTTCCTGCTGGTTTTCACTAGTTGGCAATTACAATTTGCTGCGTAATAACAGAGTGATTGGTGATGATTTTAAGCAAATACAAACCACTTTTTAACGCTGCTGTATTGATATGCGTTTTGCTTGAGTTCAGCTTCCCGCTTTGAAGAACTGTTCCTTTGCTCGTAAGTAACTGATAGTTGGCAAAGCGTGAAGGTTCATATTCAAGCTCAATCCACATTGTATGCTTTGCTGGTTGCGGGTAGATATTAGCATGTAGCTTATTGCTTTCCTCAATGCCAACACCTGCCTCATGAATTACACCAACTGCATCCAGGTCGAAACCACTGGAGCCAAATGCGGTTGGCCAGGGATCGTTAACAGCATTGCCTTGCGAATCGTAGGAAGCATAGTTTGCATCAACAGAGCCTACCACATCAATTAATTTAACGTGTGTGATATGATCTACATCTAATCCGGTAATGTTGGTCATCTCGTTTAGGTCGAATGGAGTGCCATACATCATTTCGTATTTACCACCAAAGTTATACAGATGGCTTGCTTCCAGATAGCCAAATGTAGCTACTTGTGTATCTGTTTGCGTAAGCGAAACTGCCGGAAAACGATAATAGTCGGTACCGTTGGAACTCACTTCTACAAAGCATAACTCAAGGAAGTTGTACCACATGGAATTTTCGAAAACGGCAAAGTCAGGACCCGAGCCATTTTTTATGGGATTCATAAATTCAAGGATTGCAGTTCCTCCATCACCCAAGCTAATTACCAGATTGTCGGGTGCTCCGTTGCCATCAATGTCGATACCATAATCTGTGGTGCCGTTTTCCGGAGTGGTAATATCCATAGGTCCACGATCAACGGTGCATGTAGTTGCCCAGGCTTGAAAAACAGAGCTGTCGGCGTGTATGGCTGTTGAGCCAGGCTGACCCGCAGCAGGAGCATACTGACCAAATGCGGCAAATATGCTCGTGCTTACAACTGTAATTAAAAGTGCTACTTGTTTCATGAGCGCAATTATTGCTTAATAATTTGCTGAAGGTAGCTGGTGTTGTTCGCTATTACTCGTATGTTATAGTATCCGGCGGATAAATTACTAAGGCTAATTTTAGTTTCATTGTTTGTGCGTGCAGTTGAGCTAATAATCCTTCCAGACAGGTCGCTAAGTTCGATGCGTTTTATTGCTTCATTGTCAGCAGAAATCCATACGAAATCGTTTGCCGGGTTTGGATAGACGCTCAATGCCATTGTACCATTCTCCTGAATTGTATTTGATGGTTGCGCAGGGCTTGGGTTTTCCGGTAGAAGGAGTGGACTCCAAAGTGAGTCAACATCCGTGTAGGTGCAACCAAACCAATCGCCATCAGCCAAAGTGGTTGTTAAGCCCATGTTTGGGGTCCAGTCGGAAAGGTTTGTTCCGCTTACCGTATTCCAGTATAAAGGAGTGCCGGCAATGCCACTCTGTGTGTTATAGATGATATCGTTAAGAAATCCACCGCCAAGGTTTAGTTGCAAATATGCATCATCGTCAGCAATGTCCATCATCATGTCAAGAGCAGTTGTGGTTCCATCGTATCGGTAACCCCAGGCCCAGCATTCGGTTGTTGTTCCATCGTTAAAGTCAACAACAAAAACCGTTTCATTGGCACCGGTTCCAATCCAATAATCTACATTGGCAGCAGTGAAAGTTTGTTGTGCGGGCATTGGATTCTCCGGGTAATGAATAGGGTTCCATAATGAGTCAACATCCGTATAGGTGCAACCAAACCAATCGCCATCGGCCAGGGTTGTGGTTAAGCCCATGTTGGGAATCCAATCAGACAGATTTGTTCCGCTTACTGTGTTCCAGTAATATGGTGTACCTGCAATACCGCTTTGGCTGCCATAGTTAATGTCGTTTAAAAAACCGCCAGCTAAGTTAACTGTTAATTGTGGGTCGGAGCCAGCAAGTTCTGTCATCATGTCGGCAGCTGTTTTAGTACCGTCGAAGCGATAACCCCACGCCCAACACTCATTTGTTGTGCCGTCGTTAAAATCGATAAGCACTACTACATTATTAGACCCTGAGCCAAACCAATAGGTAATTTCATTGCTACTGAATTGTGCTGCCAGATAGTTTTGTCCTAAGAAATTTAGAACCACGAAAAGAAGTAAAATTTTACGAACCATTTAATTTAATTTTTTAATAAATCAATAATTTAAAATAGTTCGGATAAAAGCTGGGAAGTATAAAGTAAGTCCACTGAAGCTCTTTCTCCGAAAGCTTGTAAATGCAACTAATGGCAGGTCTTCTGACTTACTCTCCTTATTGACTGGCCTTCCCATTCATCAAGAGACGAACAGTGGCATGAAGATCATCAATAAGTTATTAAGAGCTTACAGCAGCGGGAACTGTTCAGGATTTTCACCCGATTCCCTATTATTCCGAAAATTCGGAACCACTAATTGTTGGCAAAGGTACGGTAAAATTGTTGAGTTAAACAAAAGTATTTTTGGGCCGGTCAGATGTCAGATGCAAGATACAACTTCAGGAAGTTTAGTCAGGTTAGTAATGGATGTTGGGTGAACGGATTATGCGCATTGGATTTCAGAGTTAATGCCGCTTCCCGAATAAGTTGTTATAAATTAGCCAGTTTATAACGAATTACTTTATCAATTATATTTGATTATTCTGCTCCTTTTAGCATAGTCAGCCTCAAGCAACGAATTCGGCGTTAGCTTACCGATGTTACAATTTATTTCAGCAAACACCAAACATCTGACTTCTGTCATTCATCATTTCTACTCAACAAACTTATAGCCTACACCTTTAATTGTTTTGATTGATTTTTCGCCGATCTTTTCGCGCAGCTTGCGAATGTGTACATCAATGGTACGATCGCCCACAATGATGTCTTCTCCCCAAATGGCAGTATAAATCTCATCGCGTAGAAAAACTTTGTCGGGCTTTGAGGATAATAATAGCAGCAATTCAAATTCTTTTTTAGGCAGGTTTATTTCTTTCTTCTTTTTATAAACCATATACTTTTCCCTGTCGATGGTTAGTTCGCCAACAGAAATTATTTGTTCGCTTGCGGCCGAACTGGCTTCTTGCGAAATAGTAAAACGTTTAAGCAATGCCTTTATGCGACTTACCAGCACCTTGGGCTTGATGGGCTTGGTAATGTAGTCATCGGCACCGGCATCAAATCCGGCAATTTGGCTGTAGTCTTCGCCACGTGCTGTTAAAAATGCAATTACCACATTTGCAAGCGTTGGCATCTTTCTTAGCTCCTCGCAGGTTTCGATGCCATCCATTTCTGGCATCATTACATCAAGCAGAATAAGATGAGGGCTTTTCTTTTTTGCCAGCTCAAGTGCCTTGGCACCATTGTCGGCAGTATATACTTTATAGCCTTCTTTTTTTAGGTTGTAACTTAAAAACTCAAGAATATCCGGTTCGTCGTCAACCAGTAAAATTTTATATTCAATATGTTCCATCTTATTGTGATTCTTTAATTTTTGCTTTTTTTAGTGTGAATGCAAAGGAAGTGCCTTTACCAAGTGTACTCCTACAGTTTATGTTTTGCTTGTGCGCTTCAATAATGTGTTTTACAATGGCCAATCCCAGGCCGGTACCGCCCATCTCACGCGAACGACTTTTATCTGATCTGTAAAAACGTTCGAATATTCGTGGAATATCTTCCTCCGCTATTCCAATGCCATTGTCCTCTATTTCAATCAGCCGGTTTTTATCCATATCTAAAAACTCAACATGAGTATAGCCGTCTTTTTTACCATATTTTAAAGAGTTATTAATAAGGTTGGAAACCACCTCAAAAATTTTCTCACGATTGGCATATACCCAAACTGGTTCAACAGCATTTGATTTGTAATGAAGTTTTATGTTCTTGCTTTTAGCCTGTCCCTCGTACATCTCAAAAACCTCATCAAACAGCTTCCGCAAGTCAAAGTTAATAAAGTCTAACTTGAATTCCATTGATTCTAACGACGAGATAGCTTCCAAATCATCAACAACACTTATGAGCCTGTTGATACTTTTTTCTGAGCGCTCTAAATATTTACGGTTTATTTGCTCATCCTCTAAACCTCCGTCCAGCAAGGTAGAAATGTAGCCTTGAATATTAAATATTGGTGTTTTTAATTCGTGCGATACATTTCCGAGAAACTCTTTACGGTATTTCTCCATTTGCTTTAGCTGCGTAATTTCAGCCGCCTTTGAGCTAGCCCATTCTTGAACTTCCTGATTTACTACCGATATAATATCCTTGTCTTCTAGCTTCTCTCGAATTTTTTTGTCTGGAATATTAATGTTGTGTATGGTTTTATAAATGGGACGGATGCGATGAATGATAAAATTATTGAGCGCGTAATACAGGATGATGTAAAAAATAATAAACACCGAAAGCACATATACAATCCATAACTCGTAGAACTTGGTGGTGTTCGAGAAGGCAAAAATAATGGTTAGTGTTCCGGTTAGTAATGCAATTAGCATTGATAAAAATACGGCCATCGGCCTTGCAGCAGTCAATTTCATTTTGATTATCTACCTTTTTTGTCTTACAAAATTATTAAATTTGAGATCATTGTCTGATTGTTACTGATATTCTTAATGTTCTTGTTAAATTGTTAATGTACGGGAAACGAAGTGTTAACATTAACTTAATGTTGCTATTTGTTTTGGCTTTAGGATAGATACTATTTTCGCGATGTTAAATAATTATTAATCAAATTATGGGAACTATTTTTACTGTAATGGTTGTGCTGCTATTTGTACTGGCAATCTCCGACTTAATTGTAGGTGTTAGTAATGATGCAGTTAACTTCCTTAATTCGGCTATTGGATCGAAAGCTGCACCGTTCTGGGCAATAATGATCATAGCAAGTTTAGGTGTATTGTTTGGAGCAACCTTCTCCAGCGGCATGATGGAAGTGGCGCGTAAAGGGATTTTTCATCCCCAGTATTTTTTCTTTGCAGAGATCATGGTCAT
>JBFHES010000177.1:0-10034 GCA_041584015.1 Bacteroidales bacterium | reverse complement strand
TGAGCATATACCTAATTATTAACGAACTTGATAAGCACGAAATAAAAAAGCACATTTCGATGTTTGAATATTGTATCGACAAACTAAATAAACTTCTTAACTAAACTAACCACTATGAAATTACAAAAGCTAGTCTTCGCGCTGGCATTACTTATTACGATGCAGGCCGTGCAGGCACAAGAGGATAAAAAAGTGCTAAGCTTTAAGGTTTACCTGAATGGCTCCTACCAGGAACTAAGCAATAGAGAGTATTATAGTTTGTCTGACTATCAGCCGTACAATTATACAGGATCGAAGTATAACTTTGGCGGGTTATCTTTAGCGTTGGAAATTGCCAGTGATAAATTTGTTAGTCATGAGTTTGAATTGAATCCTTTCAACTATTCCAGAAACGACAATAAATTAACTTACAAAAATGAATATGAAGGCATTCGTACAGGAGATATTAGCACAACCATAAGTTCTGCATTCCGCTATCAGGTAAGTCATTATTTCATGAGCGACAGAATGATTAATCCTTACCTTGCATTATCTGGAATGATATATTATGAATATTGGACTTCTGAGCAATACTTAAGCACTAGCTATAATCAATACGCTCATCACTTGCAATTTAATCTGTCATTGATTCCTGGAGTAAAAGTCAATGTAACAGATCGGTTCGCATTAGTTTTAGACATACCTTTCCAGTTGTACCGAATCGATCATTATTCTATAGATAATGGAAACCCAACTCTTCCGCTGGATATAAGAGTAATCAGCAATTCTGGCGAATTGTTTTTACCTGCTGAATACTGTTTGCGATTGGGAGCAAGTTTTAAGATTTAGCAGTTACTAGAATAAATCTTCACTATTCAATATACCTTCTTTAAGCAGCTCTCTTATTACGATTTCGGTCATGTCGCTCTTAAATTGAAATTCATAACGAATATCGAGTACATAGGCCTTTAAGCGCATCTTAAAGTAGGATCGTCTTTGTTTTACTTCATTAAAGAAAAGCGCTACTATTGGTTTATCCAGGTATACGTACTTTGAAACCTTAGCAGCTTCAATGGCAATACTCCTAACCTTATTGGTATCAATATCGATAGGTAAATAAATTTCGGCAACTACCTGACAGTTTAGCTCGCCCGAATTGGAATTAGACACTGCCGTATTAACAAGTTCCGAGTTTGGAACCGATACAAGCGAGTCGTCGGGCGTAATTAAACGTGTTGCTCTCAAACCTATCTCTGTAACTTCACCATAATATTTCCCAATATCAATTTTATCGCCTACCAGAAACGGACGATCCAGTAAAAGTGCAATACCTCCAAATACATTCTTTAATAAGTCTTGCGCTGCAAAGCCAACAGCAATACTAATCGAAGCTGTCATGGCCACAACTGTCTCAATTGGAGGATCGAAAATACCCTTAATAATGGCAAAGATGAGAATGCACCAAACCGTAATTCTTACCACCGGAATAACTCCTTTAAAAGCAATTCGCAGTCGGCTGCTTCGTTCAGAGAATATGGTTAGTAGTTTTATTACCAACTTAATAAAATAATAACCTATGATGAGTAATACTATGGCCCAAAATATTTTTGAGAAGGAAATAACATTTAATACTTCCATGGGTTTTTCCTGCACCTTTTGCCCAACCTCGCTAAAAACAGTTCCGTTTTCAGCTTTCTCGGCTACTGATGATTTTTCTGCTGTCAGCGCCGTGTCTGCACTAAGTGCTGTTATTGAATCTGCGGCAATAAGTGTATTACTCGAATTTTGAGCGATGCTATTTGAACTTAAAAGGACAAACAGCAAGAGGGAAAGAAATATTTTTAGATTAAATTTCATGGCTTCTAATTGATAAAATTGCGTTTAGATAACAATTGAATAATCGGGCGAAAGATTATCGGATTGATATTGTATTTATCTTTCGGTTTAATAAGAATTCCTTTCTCAAGCATTGGTTTTAGAATCTTAAGAGAACTTTTATCACTTTGATGAAATATGATAGAATATTCTTCCAAACTTAAACCATCATGCAGTAGAATGGCATGTAAAGCAAATAGATATGCCTGCGAAACACTTTTTAGCAACGATAAATCTAATTCCTGGATAGCCTTGATACTTATGCAATCGTCACTTATCTGATCAGTATAGCGCAACCAATATAGCTGAGCCAGACTTACATTTCCATTTGACAACTGCCTAAGATTATTGAAAAATTGTTTGGCAAGATACTCCTGCTTTGCCTGGTCGGTGAGTTTATTAAAGGTGCGAGAAGTTTCGTTGCGTGAGGCAGGCAAGAAATTAATTTTATAGCCACTAAGTTGATTTCTTTTCAAGACAATCTCTTCGAGCATTTTTTCGTTAAGCTGTTTTAAATTTACTTCACGTACCAGATGCTCCGAAATGTTTATTGTTTGCTCCAAAAACTTCCATGAATGAATGGTATATGTTCCAATCCAAAATACCATATCTGCTGTTTGGGTCATTAGATCGAAAAGAGATTGCTGACAAGCAAAACCATTTACTCTCTTTAGAAACATATGCTGAAGATTTTCAAGTACAATAATCTTCTTCTGCTCCTGCTCATTTAAAAAATCGATTATCTCGTCATTACCTTTAAATTCTTTAACACCTAACAAATCTGCAAAGAAGCGCAGATAAGCTTCTTCCTCATAAATTTTAGATGCTGGAGTTTGGTGAATAACATCAAGATTGGTATCAATTTTCTTTAAGAAATAACTCACAAAAGAAGTAACGCCACAGCCCTTCTCTCCTGTTACGGCAAGGGTAACAAACCTTCCTTTTCTCCAATCGTCAAAGGCTACCTGCAAGGCTTCAAGCTCATCTGTTCGGTTAACAAAAAAGCGCGATTCATCTGTTGGTTTTAATTGATAGAGGCGCTGATAAACAAACGGAAGCCTTTTTAGTGATTCTTCTGTTTGATTAATAAACTCAGATAACTCATAGGAGATTTTTGTCGGCTCATGAGCAACACCCAGTTTGCTTCTGAGAACATGCAAGTATTCAAAAGTACGTGCATAGTTAAGTTTTAGATGACTGATAAAAAGTGGAATGATATTGCTGAACCATGTAATTACTTTCCTTCTAACTTTCTTAGAATGTTCTACAGCTTTAGCCTTAACAATCTGTAGATTTAAATCGAGCAGATTTTCGTTATTTTTTAATTTCTGAATGGCCGTATTAAAATCGTGTATGGCCTTTTGAAGGTTCTTAACTGGTATTTCAGAAATAGTTGCGATTAACTCCTCAGCCTCTATTAAGTGTCCTTTGGCCCTTTCGTAGCCTGCAGTGGCAGTTTTTACAGCCTCCTTATATTTAGTTCTGCTTTCATCATTTAACAATAAGGCAGACTCCAGACTAAAGTCACTTACGGTTCCTATCGACAGCAACTTAAGTTGTGCCTTTTCCATTGTGCTTTTTACAACTAATGTTATCTGATTAATCTGATCCTGGAACTCTGGAAGTGCTTCGAAACTGATTAATTCTTGTGGCGAAATCCAATTTATATCTCCTGATGATGATGCAACATTGTAGTTTCTATTTTTAATGAATGCTCTGCGCTCAGACACTTTCCCAACCAAGTCGTTAACCTTGTTGCTAAACGTTTTTAAATCATCGTTAAAACCAAGCGATAAATTTGTATTTATCTTTGGTAAAATGGCATCTGCTATTTCTGTTTTAATTAACTGCTTTTCCTGTTTTAATATTCTATCTGCAGATTTTGAGGACTTTGACCCTGTACTAATCTTATTGACAGAGGATAAAATAAAATTTCGAACATCTTCGAAATCAAGATTCAAATTAGAGTTAATAATATGATCGATCTTTAAATTTAACTCTTCGTACAGATTAAGAATATCATAGTATAATTGTGCAACCTCTATGTCAATAGCCCAGTCGTCTAACAGTGTGCTATGAGTATTTTGCCATTTTTCAATAGTTTTATCAGTTGTTATCAAATACCTTTTTTTCTCTGAAACCAATGACTTAAGTTTCATGCTCGAATTAGATAGGTCTGGCGTATCTGCATAAACCATAGCTTTATCCATTTGAACAAAGGCAGTCTGAATATAATCCTTGATCTGAGTAGTTAATCGGACTTGATAATTATCAATTTCGGTAAATATTTTAACAAAAAACTCCTTTGACTTTTCGGACTGTAGCGAAGTGAATAATGTATTTTCAGAATTACCAGCCAGATTTACAGTAAGATTATTATCGTTGTTGGTATCAAAGTTCCAAAGTTCATTTAGCACCTCACTTTTTTTCAATTGAAAATCATTAATACAAGTATTGTTTAATTGGTATAAATTACTTTCAATCTTTAAAAGGAATAATTCTTTTAGCAGGATTACTCGATCTTTTGATAGCTCCTGACTTTTTAAGCTTTTCTTAAATAGCTGCCTAAAGAAGTTTGAGAAGCTAATGGAACGTATCCGGCTGGAATAAATTAGATTTTTTCGATGTTTATTCAACTTGATCCGAATAGAATCAGCATCTTGAATTGGGTATTTGCTTAGTGATTCAGTTCTGATCAATTGTGCATCCAGTTCCTCTATCTGCTTGTTACTTTCCTCTTCAAGCCATTTTTTTATGGTCTCATAATCTGAAAGCATGCCAATAGGATTAGCATTAACAGATTGGTACAGGTCCGATTTAAATTTGCTCAATAACCCTAAGTATCCTTCTTTTACATCTATCGAATTTAGCAAGTTAAGGTAGTGTGTCTCATAATTGGCAACAAAATCCCTTAACTCAGTTATTCTGGAATCCCAATACGTTGTTAATTGATTTTCCACATCCTTTCCAAAACCATCTGATAAACGCTGAACCAATGGCTCCTTAATATGGGTGGTATTCATACATCTTGATTTTATGCATATAAAGATATAATTATCTCGCTTTTATCATAACATATCTACTTATTTAAATACTCCATATTTAAACCTTTTTTGAATAGGCAGGTCTGCGTTATAGAATCATTTACTGTATATTTATGCAAAGCTAAAATAGATAACCTATTGTTTCAATAAATCAAGGATATGAAGGATATTAGTGAAAGCATGAGTACTCTTATAAAAACAGATGTATTTGAAAGGCTGTTAATCATAAGTATAGCAGCAGTTGTTTTGCTACTTTTTTTGCACTTTCTAAAGCGAGCAATCTCTAAAAAAGTAACGGATACCGATAAAAAGTATAGAGCACGAAAGGCCACAAATATTATTGGCTATCTGTTACTGATAAGCATTGTTTTATTTGTTTACAGCGATAAGCTTGGAAATATTGGAATAGCTCTAGGTCTGGCCGGAGCAGGTATTGCATTTGCCTTACAGGAAGTTATTACCAGCATAGCAGGCTGGTTTAGTATTATGATTACTAATCAGGTTAAGGTTGGGCAGCGGGTTAGAATTGGTGAAATTACCGGTGATATTATTGACATAGATGTTCTTAAAACCACCATTATGGAAGTTGGCGACTGGATTAATGGTGATTTGTATAATGGACGTATTACCTCTGTATCTAATAGCTTTGTATTTAAAGTTCCTATTCAAAATTACTCCGCAGATTATCCTTTCTTATGGGACGAACTTAACGTTCCGATTAGAACCGAGAGTGACTTTGAACTTGCTCGTGAGGTGATTACAAAAGTTACTAAAGAGATTTGTGGAAAATATGCGGCAGAGTCAAAGGAGAACTGGATACACATGAAAGATAAATACCGCATTGAAGATGCACAGGTAGATCCTCTAATTACTTTAACATTCGATGAGAACTGGATTACTTTTACCGTTCGCTATGTTGTAGACTATACAAAGAGAAGATCAACCAAGAACTTACTTTTTACCAGACTGCTGCAAGAAATCAAAAACTACCCGGACATTATCATGATTGCTGCATCCACTTTGGAGGTAACAAACATAAGTGCGTCAGAGAAGGAATAAGGAAAGCTGGCCAAACTATTTCTTAAGCCTCATCGTAATCTCTACTATTTCAGGTCGGTTACCAATGCGAACTGGCGGGCCCCATGTGCCAAAGCCTGACGAAGTATAAAAGTGAGTTGCCTCTTTAATCAAAAGCCCGTAGTGGTTTTCGTAAACCATATTGGTAATGTAGTTAAATGGCCAAAACTGCCCTTTATGTGTATGACCCGAAACCATTAAGTCAACGCCATGTGCTTTCGCATTAGCGTATTCCACAGGTTGATGATCCATCAAAATAAGCGGCAAACGTTCATCTTTACCATTTAATATATCGCTCATGCTTCTACGTGCTTCACCATCGGCAAATCGTGGTTTATCCTTGTCATCTCGTCCAGCCAGATTTAGAACACCTCCTATGGTTACCATGGTATCACGTAAATAGGTAATACCATATTTAGTTAGATAGCCAATACTCACCTCCGGATGTCCGATGAATTCATGATTGCCGGCAACTGCATACATTCCCAACTCGGGTTTTAAATCCAACAGATGCTCTCCCATTTTCCGTTTGATAACTGGTTTGGGATTATGATCAACCAGGTCGCCAGCAAATAAAATGAGATCGGGATTAATTGAATTAATTTTTCGCACCATTTTTTTTACACGATGGTTTTGAATAATAGCACCCATATGAATATCGGTAAGTAAAGCAATCTTTAGTTCTTCACGATCGCCCATCTGTTTGGCCACATCAATAGAAATCTTGTTAATTCTCGGGTTTAAGGCATTAATGTATCCTCCAATAGCCAGCGCCAAAGCCACAGCTGCAACTCCGGTAAACATCCATTTACCAGCAAATACTGTTTCAGTAATATTAGCTGGAATAAAATGAAACCAATGATTCAATAGTCGAACCAGATCAACGGCAATAACCATCAAAAGAGCATACCATAAGATTACCAACCAGATGGAGCCGATATAGGTAATTACTCGCTCAAAATTACCTGGATTACCGCGCTCAAGAAACTGACCAACCATAAACGATAAGGCCATAATCCAAAAGGTCCATGAAAACACTTTCGTCGAAGGCATGAAATCTAAGGCTTGCAGGCCTCTGGAATAAACGTAAAAATTGCCAAGAAAGTAAATGGCTAAAACTGCTATAAAAATAAAAATCATATTTGGGCGCATAATTGTTTGTATTATAAGTTGCTGAAACGATGAGTTGGAATGAATATTACACGATTAGACAGCAAATTGCAATTGACTTAAATGCTTGTATAAGCCTTCTTCTAAAAGCATTAATTCTTGATGGGTACCTTGCTCTACAATTTGTCCTTTGTCGAGTACAACAATCTTATCAGCTTTTCTAATGGTTGATAATCGATGAGCAATTACAATTGAGGTTCGTCCTTTCATTAATTTATCAAGCGCTTCCTGAACTAACTTTTCAGATTCAGAATCTAATGAAGAAGTGGCTTCGTCGAGCACTAAAATTACAGGATTCTTTAATATTGCACGGGCAATGGCTATTCGCTGCCTTTGTCCTCCAGAAAGCTGAGTGCCGCGCTCTCCTACCACGGTATCAAGACCTTCAGGGAATCGCTCGATAAACTCCCAGGCATTGGACTGTTTAGCTGCTATTACTATATCTTCCTGGCTGGCATGTTGTCTGCCATAGGCAATATTCTCTCTAATAGTACCTCCAAATAAAAATACATCTTGAGGAACCAAAGCAATCTGATTCCTTACGGCTGAAACGGATAAGTCTAAACTGTTTTTACCATCGAATAGTAACTGACCTTCAACAGGATTGTACAAACGTAAAATAAGCGATGCGAAGGTTGATTTGCCTGCACCACTCGGTCCCACTAATGCAACCACCTTGTTTGGTTCAATTTTAAGCTTGAGTGCTTTGAGCACATCTTCATCCGGACGATTCGGGTATTCAAATCCCAGATTATCGAATTCAATGCTACCCCTTAGTCGCTCTTCCTCCTTAATAGCTTCAACAGATGAAATTGGTTCTTTCTCCGACTTAAAAATCTCGAATAAATCTTCGGTGGCACCAATAAACTTTTGCATGCGTGTTACTACTGCGGCCATACCTCCAATATTACCTCCAATGTATCCAGAGTAAATCACAAATGAGAACAACTCACCAGAAATCATCTCACCACTTGAAAGCATGGTTGCTCCTTTCCAAATAACGGCCACCAAAGCACCAAAAAGTCCGAGCACCAGAAATGAAGAAAATGCACCACGATACTTACCGCTCTTCATACCAATGGCGGCAACATCCTTAAGTATTTCTTTGTAGCGATTAATCTCAAAATACTCGTTGGTGTAGCTCTTAACACTATGAATACCTTGTAAGGTTTCCTCGACCACAGTATTGGATTCTGCCACTTTTTTTTGAGCATCTTTAGACAATTTACGAATAAAGCGTCCGAAAATGAATACTAGCAATACAACAGCCGGGATTATAGCCAGCATAAATAAGGTGAGCTTTGGTGAAGTGATAACAAGTAATATGATACCACCAAAAACAATCACAATTTGGCGGATAAAATCGGCAATTGTTGACGTGAGAGATTCGTGCACCATACTAACATCAGCAGAAATACGACTGTTTAGCTCGCCTACCCGATGCTTATTAAAAAAAGTTAATGGCAATTTGATAAGATGCTCATAGGTATGACTGCGAATATCAGCCATGGTTTTCTCTGTAACATTTGCAAACAACACAGTTCTTAAAAATGAAAATAAGGATTGTATGATAAGGATTGCGATAAGCAAGATGACAATGCCGGAAAGTTCTTCTTCCATATTGCCGGCATTACCGGCGTTTACCAAATCACCAAGTAATTTTGGAAATGCTAAGTTGGCCAGACTGGCACCTAGCAAAAAGAACATTCCGATTAGGTACTCCGTGCGATATGGCTTTAGATAGCTGAATAATTTCCAAACGTTCTTAAATCCTTCTCTGGTTATTTTATTTTTTTTCTTTTCCATTCTAATGCATTCAGGTTGGCCATTGGTCTAATTCTATGCCATTGTAGATAAGCTGACAATAGTTCTACATTTGAATGACATTGCAGTCAAAATGTTCACAAAAAATTAAGGAATAAAAAAAAGCTGCCCCACATAAGCAAGACAACTTTTCTGTAAATATAGGTGGAATTTTTATGGTTGATTGTAAATGTTATTGTTGTTTCTATAGTTTGGTAAGTTTAGGTACCAATCTGGGTATAAGTTACCGTTACTTCCTGCCCAGTCAACAAATTTAAGATGTGCAGTACCAATCTCAGCTTTTTCATTTGGATACTTGAAGCTCTCATAGATATTGATGGCCCATGGCAGGTTATTCGCTGTTTTATAATATTTACCTAAACCAGCATTGCTATCATCATCAGCTGTTCCTAGTAAGTTAACATCTGCAAGATCTGTTGGCTCATAGTTTGGTAAATGTACTTCAACGCCTCTGTTAAGATCAACAATTAAGAATGGGTTGAAATTAGAGATATTCAAATCATTTAAAGTATAAGCTCCATTATCAAAAGAGATAGTTAGTCTAATTGTATCTGGTATTACATAGTTTGCAGTTGGCTCAGTATTTACGCCAATACCTGTTCCCGGATGAGACATTTGATTAAAGGCATTGTCGAAGACAATAAAGGTTGGTTTCGACTGATTGGCCTCAAGTCCGTTTGAAGCAAGACTAATATAGCTTTCGGTAATACTTGATCCGCTTACACTTAAATGTGAAGGATTTATTGAAGCATCAAATTGAAAACCAAAACCATTGTCGTATGTTGCACCAAAAGCTTTAATAATAAAAGTAGCTTCAACTTCGCTTACCTCATTATTTTGATCAGAGCTTATTTCAAATTTATAGTCAACAACTAAGTCATTAAAATCATAATCGGCTTTAGTTGGCCACATATCTTCAAAGGCAAGTGTACCATAACCCGTTGCAGGGAAATTGTTGATAATTGATGTTGATCCAGTAACTTCCACAGTAATTAAAGCAATATCGCAATCATTAGAAGCGGCATTCATACAAATCTGGTAAGTGATGTAGTAGGTACCAATAGA
>JBFHES010000176.1:0-10058 GCA_041584015.1 Bacteroidales bacterium | reverse complement strand
CGATTTAACAAGTTAATTTCGGTTGTCATCGAATCAGGCTATTCCAGAATTCCGGTTTTTGAGGAAAACTTTGATCAGGTAAAAGGCATCCTTTATATTAAAGATCTTCTTCCGTATATTCAGGAGGATGACGATTTTGAATGGCAGAAGCTGATACGCGATCCGTTCTTTGTACCGGAAACTAAAAAAATCGATGACCTCCTCGAAGAGTTTAAGAATCATAAAAACCACATGGCTATTGTTATTGATGAATATGGTGGAACATCTGGTATTGTTACGCTTGAAGATGTACTCGAAGAGATTGTTGGAGAAATAACCGATGAGCTTGACGATGAAGATATCACCTATAAAATGATTGATAACAATCACTTTGTTTTTGAAGGTAAAACCCTTTTAAACGACTTTTATAAAATTGTTGACGAGGAAGATGATTTCTTTGATGTGGAAAAAGGTGATGCCGATACATTGGCTGGCTTAATATTGGAGTATTTAGGAGAAATCCCACAAAAGAATGATGAAATAAAAATCAAGCATTACGTTTTTAAAATAAAATCTGTTGATATTCGACGCATTAAGCAAGTTGATGTTACCATAAAAAGATCACATGTTAAAGAAGAGAATAACTAAACTACTTATTTTTACTGTCCTTATTGCTGCGGTAGTTGGAATGGTTGGATGCGAAGAAACGTATACTCCTAAACCTAAGGGTTACTTCAGAATTGCACTGCCCCAAAAAGTCTATCAAGGATTTAATACACCGTGTCCGTTTAGTTTCGAGTATCCAATGTATGCATTGGTTCATCCCGACTTGGAGCAAAATTCTCAGCCATGTTGGTACAATGTCGACTTTCCTCTTTTTAGAGCAAAACTGCATTTAAGCTACGCACCATTACAAAATAATGTACATAATCATATTGAGGCTGTGCGCACTCTGGCGTACAAACATACTGCCATGGCCGACGCCATTGATGAGCGTTTAACCTACTTACCAGAACACAACAAATTTGGTGTGTTTTACGAGATAAAAGGAAATGCGGCCTCTCCACTTCAGTTTTTTGTAACTGATAGTGTGAACCACTTTATGCGCGGTGCCCTCTATTTTAATCATTCACCAAACAAAGATTCGCTTGGGCCGGTAATCGATTATATTAAGGCTGATATGGCACATCTCATCCAAACCCTTGAATGGAAATAACCTATTGATCCGCTTTGCCACTTATCCTAAATAAAACATATCGTACAGGTTCGCACTTGCTCATATGGGAGCTGGCCGAAGAGCTTAACTGGTTGGAGGATAAGGTATCCTTGAATAACGAAGAACAAGCCTATTATGATGCCATTACTTTTGAAAGACGTAAAAAGGAATGGCTTACCATTCGCTATTTGGTTAAGCGTTTTGTAGGTGCTGCTGCTGGCATTACATACGATGAGGAAGGTAAGCCCTTTCTGAATAACAGTAGTTTCCATGTCTCTATTTCTCATTCACATGCATTGGTTGGTATTCAGTTGCATCCTGATAAATCAGTAGGACTTGATATTGAGTTGATTTCTGATAGAGTGGAAAAAATTGCAAAACGGTTTTTAAGTATTGACGAGTTAGAAGCTGTTGGTGTGTTAAATCGTATAGAGAAGCTGGTGGTTCATTGGGGAGCAAAAGAGGCCATTATCAAGGTGATAGGAAAACGTACCATCGATTTTAAGAAAGAAATACTGATTGCACCGTTTATTTACCAAAAGGAAGCAACAATAAATGCAGAAATTAAGTGCTCAACTGTTCAACGTGATTTTCATCTAAACTACTTTTGCCTGAACGATTACATGGTAGTATTTACCGAATGGTAATACATTGTCTTAGTTTTCAATTTGTTAAACTCGGAAATTAATTTCTTTCTATATCTCCTTTCTTAAGCCAAAAAAAAGGGCTGAGGGAAAAAAATTTTCAATATATTTGCCGATCGTTTAAAAACTTGAAATAAATCAAAACAAATTAAAATAGAGACAAATGCAGAATAAAGGTGCGATACGATTATTGGCTATTTTATTAGCGTTGGTGAGTTTGTATCAATTATCATTTACTTTTATTGCGCGAAATGTAGAGAGCAACGCTGTAGAGTTCGCACAAGGCGATGTTGATAAGGAACGCGCATATCTAGACTCCGTATGGGGTGAAACAGTTTTCAACTTTCTATGGCTTAGGGAATTTTCCTACAAGGATTGCAAAGAAAGAGAGATCAATCTTGGTCTTGACCTTAAAGGTGGTATGAACGTAACGCTGGAAGTATCGGTAGTTGATGTGATTAAATCATTGTCAGGTTATAGCACCGATTCGGCTTTTACAGCTGCAATCGATAGAGCTAAGGTACTACAACGCGAAACACAGGAAGATTTTGTAACATTATTTGGTCGTGCTTTTAATGAAATTGATCCTAATGCTCAGTTAGCAACGATTTTTGCTACACGTGAGTTAAAAGATAAAATTGTTTATTCTTCTACTAACAAAGAAGTTTTAGATGTAATTCGTCAGGAAACTGAGAATGCAATTGACGTATCATTTAACGTGCTTCGTTCACGTATTGATAAGTTTGGTGTTACACAACCAAATATTCAGCGTTTAGAAACTTCAGGTAGAATTCTTGTTGAATTACCGGGTGTTAAAGAACCAGAAAGGGTTCGTAACCTATTGCAGGGAACAGCTAGCCTAGAGTTTTGGGAAACTTATAAGTTACCTGAAATCTATCAAAGCTTATTAGATGCAAACGACAAGATTAAAGAACTTGAGCAGGCTACAAGTGATTTAGAAGATACTGAAGACGTGGTTGCTGATGATGCAGCGATTGTTGAAGATCAAACAGAAGACTTAGCAGCTTTAACTGAAGAAACAAAAGACAGTACTTCAAGTCCATCATTATTAGATGAGCTGGAGAGTGATTCTTTAGCAACTGACTCAACTAGTTTCGACGAAGTTCAGTGGAGAAAAGATTTCCCATTGTTTGCTGTTTTAACTCCTTCAACTACTCAAGATCAACAATTGGTAAATAGTGCAACTGTTGGTTATAGTAATAAGAAAGATACTGGAAAAGTAAATACATATTTAAACCTTCCGCAGGTTAAAGCTTTATTCCCAAGAGATCTTCATTTCTATTGGACATTTAAAGCTGTTGATGAAGCAGAATTATTCTTCCGATTAGTAGCTATTAAAGGTACAGGTCGTGCTCCTCTAAGCGGTGATGTAATTACCAACGCACGTGCAGAGTTTAGCCAGAACGGTAGTAACTCAGAGGTTTCAATGTCGATGAATACAGCAGGTTCTAAAATTTGGGCACGCTTAACAAAAGACAACCTTGAGCGAGAGATTGCAATTGTTCTCGACGGTTATGTTTATTCATATCCAACTGTAAACAGTGAGATTAAGAATGGTAACTCAAGTATTACTGGTCAGTTCTCAATTCAGGAAGCGCAAGACCTTGCAAACGTATTGAAGTCAGGTAAACTTCCTGCTCCGGCACGAATTATTGAAGAAGCGATTGTTGGTCCTTCACTAGGTAAAGAAGCAATTCAGTCTGGTTTATGGTCATTTGCAATTGCCTTTGCATTGGTATTAATGTATATGATCTTCTATTACAACCGTGCAGGTTGGGTTGCAAACGTTGCTTTGATAACAAACGTATTCTTTATTATAGGTGTGCTTGCATCCTTGGGTGCTGTGTTAACACTTCCTGGTATTGCTGGTATTATCTTAACAATTGGTATGTCGGTTGATGCGAACGTGCTTATTTATGAGCGTATTCGTGAAGAGCTTGAATCCGGTAAAGGAATGCGCTTGGCTATTAAAGATGGTTATAACAACGCTTATTCTGCTATTATTGATGCGAACATTACAACCTTACTTACTGCGATAATTCTTGCGTATTTTGGTCAGGGACCAATCCAGGGTTTTGCTACTACTTTAATCATTGGTATCTTAACATCATTGTTCACTGCAATCTTTATTACTCGATTAATCTTTATTAGATTATTAGATAAAGAGTCTGAAATTAGTTTCTCAACTGCAATGACAAAGAATGCATTTAAGAACCTTGGAATTAAGTTTCTCGAGAAACGTAAAACATTCTATATCATCTCTGGTGTTTTAATTGTTATTGCTGCAGGATCGTTAATTACCCGTGGTCTTAACTACGGTGTAGACTTTAAAGGTGGTCGTACGTATGTGGTTCGTTTCGAAAATGAGTTAACCTCAATGGATGTTCAGAATCAGTTAAAGACTGTATTTGAAGAAGCTCCTGAGGTTAAAGTTTTTGGTAATGACAACCAGATGAAAATTACTTCTAAGTATCTTGTTGATTATAACTCATTAGATGGTGCTGAACTTGATGTGAAAGCTTTCTATGACGAATTAAACGACATCATGGGTAATGTATCATATGAGCGTTACCAGAATATGATTAAGAATACAGAATTTGATGCTGATGATGTTGTTGAAATGAAACTTTACAAAGGTTTGAAGCCATTGTTGGGTGACATTTCTTACGCTGATTTTATTTCAGATAAAGAAGATAAAACAATTGGTAGAATGAGTTCACAGAAGGTTGGACCAACCATTGCGGATGATATTAAGACATCTGCTATCTGGGCGATCTTGTTCTCATTGATAATTATCTTCGTATACTTATTATTACGTTTCCGTTACTGGCAGTTTGGTTTAGGTGCGATTGCGGCACTTGTGCACGATTCACTTATTGTATTAGGAACATTCTCATTGTTTAATGGTATCCTGCCTTTCTCATTAGAAATTGACCAGGCATTTATTGCGGCAATTCTAACAGTGGTTGGCTACTCTATTAACGATACCGTGGTTGTATTTGACCGTATTCGTGAGCGTGTTAAGTTACATCCAAAACGCGACCGTGTATTTGTATACAACAACGCATTGAACAGTACTATTAGCCGTACATTTAGTACGTCCTTAAGTACATTTGTAGTGTTGCTTGCTATCTTTATCTTAGGTGGTGAAACTATTCGTGGTTTTGTATTCGCATTAATGATTGGTGTTGTAGTTGGTACTTACTCATCATTGTTTATTGCAACTCCAATTGCTTACGATACAATTAAGCGTGGAAAAGACGGCGAGATTTTAACGAAATAACTCTTATAGTTAATATACTTCAAAAATCCTCCTGAGTTGTCAGGGGGATTTTTTTATGCCCTTTTTTGTAGAATGATGTTGGGTGGTAGCTTTGTTTTTTTCGTTGATAGTGGAAAAGAGAGAGCTTGACTCCAAATCAAACCCTCACTAGAATTAGACTTTAGCTTTAATTGAAAGTCATCTTAATATATTAGGCAAAAAAAACGGTGATTCTGTACTCAGAATCACCGTTTAAATATTGTAGTATTATATCTTATAAAAAGCCTAAATCGAGTTTGGCTTCTTCGCTCATCATGTCTTTGTCCCAAGGCGGGTCGAAGGTGATCTCTACATCGGCAGAATTAACACCTTCAATCTCGGCTACCTTATCCCTTACTTCTAGCGGTAAAGTGTCAGCAACCGGACAATTTGGAGCCGTAAGGGTCATCATTATTTTTACATCGTTGGTCTCGTTTACATCTACCTCGTAAATAAGTCCAAGGTCGTAAATGTTAACCGGAATCTCAGGATCGAATACATCCTGCATTGCTGCTATTATTTTCTCTTCAAGTTGAAGAAATTCTGTATTTCCCATTTTAACTATTCAATTTAGCATTGTATGCAATTGCATACAATTTCATTTGCTTTACCATTGCCAAAAGCCCGTTAGAGCGCGTAGGAGAAAGGTTTTGTTTTAATCCTATTTGGTCGATAAAGAATAAATCTGTTTCAACTAATTCTTGTGGTGTGCGGTTCGACATTACCCTAACCAGCAAAGCAATTATTCCTTTTACTATAATGGCATCGCTGTCTGCAGTAAATATTACTTTCCCATCCTTTATATCGGAATGAAGCCAAACTCTGGATTGGCAACCACTTATTAAATACTCTTCTGTTTTAAATTTCGTGTCAATGTCTGGTAAGTCCTTGCTAATCTCAATGAGGTAGTTGTACTTATCCATCCAGTCATCAAACATCCCAAATTCTTCAACTATTGTTTCCTGAATTTCTTGAATACTCATACTATGTTTTTTTGCAAAGAAATATAATTTTTTAATTGGTTTCCCGAAAGTTGACCAATGTCAGTTCATTATTTTGGCTTTAACATATTAATATTAACCAAACATCATTTTTACCTTCTCAACAGCGCTCACCAGTGCATCAATTTCTTCGTAGGTATTGTAAAATGCCAACGATGGCCTGGCTGTGCCATCTATCCCAAAATGGGTCATTACGGGCTCCGTGCAATGTGTGCCTGTACGAATAGCAATGCCCATTTTATCGAGGATCATTCCAATATCGTATTGATGAATACCATCTAATACAAAAGATACAACACTTATTTTATTAGCCGCTGTACCAATTAATCTTAATCCTTCAATTTGTGACAGCTTAGTGGTAGCGTAAGCTAAAAGCTCTCTTTCGTAAGTGGCAATATTGTCTAATCCAATGTTGCTAACATAATCAATAGCCGAGGCCAGAGCAGCTGCTCCCACATAGTTCATAGTTCCTGCCTCAAACTTAAAAGGCAGTTCGTTATAGATGGTTTTTGCGAAAGTTACATTTTTAATCATGTCGCCACCTCCCTGATAGGGGGGCATGGCATTCAGCCATTTTTCTTTTCCGTATAAAACGCCTATTCCTGTAGGTGCATAAAGTTTGTGCCCTGAAAAAACAAAGAAATCGCAATCCAGATCCTGTACATCAACTTTGCCGTGTTGAATAGACTGACAACCATCGAGTACTACTGGAATGTTATGCGAATGTGCGAGGGCTACAATTTCCTTCACAGGATTAATAGTCCCTAAGGAATTAGATACATGAGTAAGGCTGAGTATTTTTGTTCTTTCATTAAATAGGTCGGGTAATTGATCCAGGCAAAGTTCGCCGATATCATTAATCGGAAGGACAATAAGTCTGGCCCTTTTCTGATCGCAGATAAGTTGCCATGGAACTATGTTCGCATGGTGCTCCATTTCGGTGATAATTACTTCATCGCCTTCTGAAATATATTTTGAACCAAAAGAATGAGCAATGGCGTTAAGTGATGCTGTTCCTCCAGCTGTGAAAATAATCTCATGATCATGTTGAGCGCCAATAAACTTTTGTACTGTTTTTCTGGCTGCTTCATATTGCAAGGTTGACTCTTCGCTTAAACTATGAATTCCGCGATGTATGTTGCTATTGGTGTACGAATAGAACTTAGATATTGCATCGATTACCTGTTGAGGTTTTTGCGTCGTTGCGGCGTTGTCAAGATACACCAATGGTTTTCCATATACCTCTCGAGAGAGAATTGGAAAATCGTTTCGTATTTTCTTTACATCTAGTTTCAAGGTAGATACTTTTTGGAGGTTAAAGAGAAAAGAGAGGGGGGTTACTTTGGCGAGTTGTAATAATTAATATTACTCCCCCCACTCTCATTCAATATTTTCTGTAGAAAAACAGTATCTTGTTATACGTGCCTAAACAAATTGGTTACGTTTTTCTAGTAACTTTTTATATCAATTTTAAAGAACCTTTGTTAGCCTAGCAACAGTTCATCGAACAATTGTTACAACGCGAAAGTTCACCTCTTAGTCTTTTGTCAACAAGATGCTCAACCCTTTCCTTAAGAACGGGTACTCTAATCTCGTTAATAATTTCATCGGCAAAAGCATACATTAATAAAAGGCGTGCTTCTTTTTCAGCAATACCGCGCGAACGCAAATAGAATAAAGCTGTCTCATCAAGCTGTCCTACTGTAGCGCCATGACTACACTTTACATCATCAGCATAAATCTCTAGCTGAGGCTTGGTGTTCATGGTTGCTGCATCGGTTAGCAAGATATTATTATTCGTTTGATAAGCCAGGGTGTTTTGTGCATCTTCTTTTACCAAAATACGACCATTAAATGCACCAGTTGCAACATCGTCTAGTACTCCTTTAAATTTTTGATTGCTGATGCAATTAGGCTTGGCATGTTCTACAATGGTGTGGCTGGCAATGTGCTGGTTTCTATCGCTTAAATAGATGCCGAAAGTTTGATTTTCACAACCTTCATCTGCCATGTGCACCTGAACATTATTCCTGATCATTCCGCCATGCAAGGTAATTGTGTTGGTGGTTACTTTACTGTCGCGTTCCTGATGTATGAAGGTCGATGACAACTGAACAGCATTGTTATGCTCATTCTGCATTTTTGTTAAATCGAAATGCGCATTTTTTCCAGCAAACACTTCGGTAACCGAATTCGTAAGAAAATCATGCTCACTCAACGTGTGATCGCAGAGCACAATGTTTGCCTGACTACCTTCTTCGAAAATAAACAGGTTGCGGTGCTGTACCATCAGGCTCTCCTCGTCGAGTAGCATGTTGATAATCTGTAGCGGCTTTTCTAAAACTGCATTCTTAGGAACATGAATAAATATTCCGTCCTGGATGTAAGCAGTGTTGAGTGCTACCAAACCGTCTTTTGATGGATCGGCATATTTGCCAATATGGGCTTCAACTAATTCTGGATAAGCTTTAGCAGCATGTGCTAAGCTTCCCATTTTAATGCCGTTTGGCAGTTCTGTTAACGGCCCATCTTCGGTTAAGTACCATCCGTTTAAAAGAATGATGGTATTGGTATTTAGTTCCGGGATATCGCATTTGAAAATGTCTTCAATTGCGAATGTTATCGGCTTTGGAGCAAATCTGTATTTATACTCTTTTTTAAACCAAGGTTGCAGATCGGTGTATTTGTAATCTTCATTTTTGGTTGAAGGAATTCCCAAGTTTTTAAAATGCTCAAGTGCTTTGTGTCTTAAGTCATTTATAAAACCTGATGAACTTGCTTCCAATTCGCCAATATGCTGGTTGAATTGCTCTACCAGCTCTTTCTTTGTATCAATAAGTTCTACTATCAGGCTCATATTCTCTCTCCTAAAATTACTGGGCGTTTACTTCCTTCTTAATCCAGTCGTAACCTTTATCTTCAAGTTGCAATGCCAACTCTTTTCCTGCTGTCATTACAATTTGTCCCTCGTACAGTACGTGTACAAAATCAGGAACAATATAATCGAGTAAGCGCTGGTAGTGAGTAATTACAATTGTGGCATTATCCGGTCCTTTTAATTTGTTTACGCCATTGGCTACAATTCTTAAGGCATCAATATCCAACCCAGAGTCTGTTTCATCTAAAACAGCTAGTTTTGGCTCAAGCATGGCCATCTGGAAAATTTCATTTTTCTTTTTCTCTCCACCTGAGAATCCTTCGTTTACTGCACGGTTGGTTAGGCGTGAATCAATCTCCACTACTTCTTTCTTCTCGCGCATTAACTTTAGAAAATCAGCAGGACTCATTGGCTCTTCGCCTCTGTATTTTCGTTGACCATTAATGGCAGCACGCATAAAGTTGGTCATGCTTACTCCTGGAATTTCAATAGGATATTGGAATCCGAGGAACATACCTTCGCCAGCTCTGTCTTCCGGGCTTAAATCATTAATGTTTTTACCATTATAAATAATCTCTCCACCGTCAACATCAAAAATATCGCGGCCGGTTAGCACTGCAGCAAGTGTACTTTTACCAGAACCATTAGGTCCCATAATTGCATGCACTTCACCTGGATTTACCTCAAGGTTGATCCCTTTCAAAATCTGCTTTCCGTTTATCGACGCCTTTAGGTCTTTTATCTGTAACATTATATATATACTTTATTGTTTACTTCTTCTGTGCTGTGTCTCATCTGTTAGGAAATAACTGCGTTATACTCAATTTGCATCTTCAACATTATGATTAACATAACTCAGAATCATCAAATTTTGCAAGCCTTGTTCTTTCTCTTTCAAATGTAACACCGAATTTTTCATTCCTTTTCTATAATCTTGATTCTAATATCTTGATACTTCTCTATCCAACACTTCCTTCAAGACTTATCTGTAATAGTTTTTGAGCTTCAACAGCAAACT
>JBFHES010000175.1:0-10189 GCA_041584015.1 Bacteroidales bacterium | reverse complement strand
TTTGTGTTAGGTATGGTGAACTTTCTTGTTGCCATGTTTTTGCTGTTCATGTTATGGAAACAAATTACCAAAAAGCGACATGTGCTTTTTGGAGGTTTGTCGCTAACTATTTTTGCTGTAATTGTATTAGGCTTTTTTGTAGCCAAGCCGGTAATCTTATTTGGAGAGCAAAAAAGGTATAAAGACAAGATTATCTACGAAGAACAAACACGCTATCAGAAGATTGTTCTAACACAATGGAAGAATGACTATTGGTTGTTCATTAATGGTAATCAGCAGTTAAGTACTCTTGATGAGGTATTGTATCATGAGCCTATTGTGCATCCTGCCATGCAATTAGCCAAAGAGAAAGCCAATGTTTTAATTCTTGGAGGAGGCGATGGATGTACGGCGCGCGAGGTGCTTAAATATCAAGAAGTAAAAACCATAACGCTAGTTGATCTTGATCCGGGAATGACACGGTTGGCAATAGAACATCCGATATTATTGGAACTGAATGATGGAGCCATGCTTGATCCTAAAGTCGAAGTTATTAATAGTGATGGGTATCAGTTTCTAGAAGATACACGACAATATTTTGATGTGATTATAATCGATTTGCCCGATCCAAGAAGTGTGGAGCTTGGTCGTCTTTATACTCATGAGTTCTATTCGTTATGCAACAGAGCGTTAAGGTCGAATGGCGTAGTTGTAACTCAGGCAGGTAGCCCTTATTATGCAACTAAAGCATTTAGATGTATTGAGAAAACTGTTGGTTCGGCTGGATTTACAGCAGTTCCTTTGCATAATCAAATTATTACGCTCGGTGAGTGGGGATGGGTGCTCGGCATGAAAGGTAATGTAGACGCTAAATCAATAAAAAAGCACCTGAAATCTTTAAGCTTCGAAAATGTAGATTTACGTTGGATGAATAATGAATCGATGCAATTGATAACATCGTTTGGTAAGGATATATACCTTGATGAGCAAGATTCAATTAAAATTAATCGCATTCATGATCCTGTACTTTACCGCTATTATTTAGATGGTAATTGGGAGATTTATTAAAAGATGCTTCGTAATAAATTATTAGCAAAGTGAACATATTTCTTTCCGATTGATTTATTTTGCAAATATAAAATGCCAAGAAAAATGACGCAAAGAATTATAATAGCTATTTTGATGCTGGCTACTATTAGTAGTTGTAGCCCAAAACAAGTAAATGAAATAAGCAATAGCGAGCCTGTAAAGCCTAAGAATATAATCTTTATGATTGGCGATGGAATGGGAGTGAGCGAGGTTTATGCGGCTCTAACTGCCAAAAAGGGTGAGCTTGAAATGGCTAGATGTAAACATACCGGTTTTGTTAAAACCTATGCAGCGGATAATTATATTACTGATTCTGCAGCTGGTGCCACAGCTTTTGCAACTGGGAGAAAAACTGATAATGGTAAATTATCCTTGAGCCCACAGCTTGATACTTTAAATACAATTCTTGAATATGCCGAGTTTAATGGGCTAGGAACGGGTTTGGTTGCTACAGCAAAAATAACTCATGCAACTCCGGCAGGTTATATTGCTCACAATCCATCACGAAATAATTATGAAGAAATTGCGCTTGATTTTCTTAAGACTGATGTTGATGTGCTATTGGGTGGCGGTCGTAACAATTTTGAAAAACGGGCAGATAGTGTAAACTTATTGGATCAGTTCAGAGCTAAGAATTATCAGATTGTGTTCGATACTGCAGGGATGATGGATGTTCATCAGGGAAAATTATTTGGTTTGCTTTGGGAGGATCATCCTCCAAAATGGAAGGATGGACGTGACGACTTTTTGAGTAAAGCATCGCTGAAAGCAATTGAGTTATTGAACCCATTTGAAAAAGGTTTTTTCCTAATGATCGAAGGTTCTCAGATCGATTGGGGAGGACATGATAATGATACAGAATATTTAGTAGCCGAAGCAGTAGATTTCGATAATGCAGTGGGAGAGGTGCTCGATTTTGCCCAGCAAGATGGTGAAACTTTGGTCGTAATTACAGCCGATCATGAAACCGGTGGCTTCGGAATTAACGGAGGAAGCCTGGAAACAGGCGAAGTTATTGGTGGATTTACAACTGGGAATCACACTTCGACTATGGTTCCTATGTTTGCTTATGGTCCGGGAGCCGAAGAGTTTATGGGTGTGATTGATAATACAGATATCTTCTTCAAGTTTATGAAACTGTTAAACCTTAAAGAAGAACTTAAGGTGAATGTAGAGTTGAGCGAATAATCATTGTAGATCTTATCGGTTTCGCGGCTTTGAGATGTTATGAATTCTATCTTCGGGCTTGTTGGTTTGCACGTCTTTAAATTCTTTTCCGTTTCTGTCGATATAATAGAAACCGGATCTTCCGAGCGCTTTTGCATATTGTCGATCGTAGTACCGAAAGTGCGAAATTCGCTTATATTTTGGTGGTACAACAACCTTTCCCTCTCTATTAATGAAACCAGATTTCCCTTTCAGTCTTACTAAACACCATTGCTGGTTGTTGTAGTCGAAACCATTTTCTATAGCATCATATATTGCCGGTACAATAAAAATATTGTTTGTATCTCTTATGCCATATTTACCATCGGTCTTTACTATGGCCCAATTTTTATTTCTATAAGGGGCAGGTCGGCTAAGTGTATCCGAAATTATTTTTTAGTTTATATTGACGTTCACTATCTCTTTGTTTTAAATGTAGTTTTGTTTTTAGAATGAGCTAGATTAAATAAGTACGAAATTGTTACTTGAGCCATTAGCTTGAATACACCGTTAAATATAGCCTTTTGTTGATTGGTTTAATTTTTATTGACTTTTTTTAAACAGTAAGCCAACATTTTCATGAAAAGCTGCGTCCTTAAGATTGAAACAATGAAAATAGTTTCTGACCCCAGTGGAATTTAGATCATAAAATATCCTTTAGCCGAAAGGATCTATTCTGATAGACCCTTTGAAATACACCAATCATACCCTTCCTTATTAGATTTGATCTGAATTCCTGTGGCGTTGAATTTTTATTTCACCCTTTAACTTAATGTTAAACTGTGATTAATCCTGACAGCCCTGGATTTAGGGAAAGTATAGACTTTAATTTGTTGAAGATGATGCTGAGCTGTTCTTTCTTGCTACTGCTGAAATCTCACATGTATTCACCCTGCCAAATAAAAAATATCTTTTACGAGCAATGAGTCGATAAATATTATCTCGGCAGCACACCGGGAGTTTTAGCAAAAGCATCGCATGCTTCCATTTTCCTCCCAAGGCGCTAAGCGCCTTTATTGCGGCTGTGGATTGGAAATAGCAGTAACCAGCATCAATAAATATTACGGTATCATTATCAAAAGAAGTTAAATCTTCTGCTTCAATTATTGCTTGTCCCTCCGGCGATTGTGACGCAATATAAGTAATACGTTTGGCGCGATCCCGCTTTTTTAAGAACTTTACAATCCTATCACACAATCCGCAAGTTCCATCAAATACCAATATATTATTGCCCATATTACTCATGTGTTCTAAACATCTTTATGAAACAATCGTTCGCAAACAATGGCGAATTAACCAATTAATTTTAAGTTCGCAGCTTTGAGCTTATTTTAAAATCTTAATCGAATACAATTAATGGAAGCTACCTTTTTTCCTACTCAGGCTGATTTTCGTAAATGGTTAATTGCTAATTATAAAAGTGAGAATGAATTGATAGTTGGTTTTTATAAGGTGCATACAAAGAAACCGTCCATTACATGGTCGCAATCGGTGGATGAGGCACTGTGCTTTGGTTGGATTGATGGCATCAGAAGAAGGATTGACGATGAAAGTTATTCGATACGATTTACACCAAGGAGAAGAACAAGTATCTGGAGTGCCGTAAATATCAAGAAAGTTGAAGAGCTAGAGAAACTAGGACTAATGCTACCTGAAGGATTAGAGGCTTTTAGTCATAGAAACGAACAGGAGTTAAGTGGTTACACGCATGAAAAAGCTTCAGTAAAACTCGCTCTGGTTTACGAAAGCAAATTTAAGGACAACAACTTAGCCTGGGACTTTTTTGTCAAGCAAGCGCCTTCCTATAAAAAGATGGTCATTTTTTGGATAATGAGTGCTAAACAGGAAAAGACAAGACTCTCAAGACTAGCAAAAGCAATAAGTGCGAGTGAAAAGCATGAACGGATGTGGTAACGCGAATTGTCATGATAATGGGTAACTAATCAGAGCTTAGTGATGTTAGCATGTATTAAGAGAACGTTAACTATGGTAAACACTGAAAGTCATTTTAACAATACATCGATAGATATTACTAGATGAAAATTAGTATCTTTATACCACTAATCTTATCTATTATAACATTTCTATGCTAACCAATCTGGAACTATGAAAACGCGTATATTCTTATTTCTGCTAGTTTTAACATTAATTGCCTGCGATAAAATGGAGAACAATACACAGAACGGAATTCAGGATTACCCCATGGTTGTTGGTTCTACCTGGCAATATAAGTACGAAGCAATTTTAAATGCAGTGGATACAAATGATCCATATTTTCTAGGCATTCCAGACACGCAAATCTGGATTGTTGATGTGTGGGTTGATAAGGATACTCTATTTTACGATACCGTATCAACACACAAATTCATGGCAAAAATGGATGATAGTGATGAAATGATGTCGCATTATATGTTTAAAGATGACGATGGGTTAAAATGTTTTGCTTATTCGAATGTCGGTGCTACACCAACGATCTTAAAGGGGGCTTCATTCAAACCTGCAATCCCAAGTCCATTCATGAATTTTCATGATCTCCAAATACCGGTTGAAAAAGCACCAATTTATTTTGAAACCCCGCCTACTTTAAATGTTAAGCTACCTCTTTTGAGTAATTCAGAATGGAGATTTCGTGATCCATCAGATGATTTGTACTGGCAAATTGATAAGCGAGTTGTTGGCTACGAGTTGCTTACATTAGAAGGTAGAACCTTTCTATGCTATAGAATTGAATATGATTATGCCGATCATGAAGCTTTTGAGAACCTGAGAGTTACTGACTGGGTTTCCAAAGAAGGCCTTGTTAAAAGGGAAGTGAAATCTCATCTTATCTTTAGCTATATAATTGACGGGAATGAACCAGCTGAGTTTAGCAATGCAGAGATGACATTCATTCTTTCCTTAATAGATGTAAATCTTAAAGCAGAGATTTAATTAATTCGAACGAGGAGTCTTTCTGCATGAGTTAAATTATCATCTTTGTTTTTTAAATAATAAACGATGGAAACTAAAGCATTTCAAGATTATTACCCCGATGATCTAAGCCACTGTTTTGGATGTGGAAGCAAGAACGAACATGGGCATCAATTAAAGAGTTTTTGGGATGGAGATGAAACTGTAGCTCGGATTACTCCAGAGCAGCATCATACGGCTATTCCTGGCTATGTATATGGTGGATTTGTCGCATCAATTATCGATTGTCATGGTACAGGTACGGCGGCAGCTGCTGCCTATAAAGCCGAAAACAGATCAATGGATTCTCTGCCTCCATTCAGATTTGTTACCGCATCACTTAAAGTTAACTATCGAAAACCAACACCTCTTGGCGTTGAGCTGGAAGTAAGAGGAAAAGTGTCAGAACTTAAAGGGAGGAAAGTTATTGTAATAGCTTCTGTCTTTGCCAATGGTGAACTTTGTGCGGATGGTGAGGTGGTTGCAGTGCAGATGCCAGAAAATATGCTGCCTAAGTAAGTCTACAAAAAAGGCAGACATCGCTGCCTGCCAAAAGGGTAATAGGGTATAAAATCGATGTCTGTTAGTAAGAAACATTCTCACTAATTAGACGCACAAATAAGTCATTTAAATATTCCACATCATATTGTCCAACGGTAGGTTCTAAATGATCGTTGCCCACACCACTATCGTCTGTAATAAAGGTGTAGGTTCCGTTAGTACCAATAGCCATTAGTCGCATCAAAAATTCTGTTTCCTTATTAATGCCACTTGCAGCAACAGGTATTATTTTAATTCCATATTTAGCCGCAATTTGAATGCTGTTTTGTATGTCGGCAACAATTTGAGGGGTGTAATGAGGAGGAGCATCCAGAATTAAAAATAGTATGCGTGCTCGTGCTTCGGTACTCCATTGTTGGTTAAGTGCTTCGTTTAGGCCAGCTTCAACTGCTTCCTCAAAGTCTCCACCGCCACCTGCCGACTGCTGATTTACAAAATTTGACACTTGGCTGATATTTGTGGTGAACGGCGTTACTCTGGTTAGATATTGGTCGTTATTGTCGCGGTAAAAAACAGAAGAAAGCCGTATGTTAATATTTGCATAAGTGTTGGCTGTTCGGCTAATAACATCCGATAATTCCGTTTTTAAATATTCAATTTCATCGCCCATCGAACCGGTTGCATCTACAACAAACATAATGTCGGCATTTGTTGGCGCAGTTGATGCTGCAGAGAGAATGTAATTGTTGTATCCTTGTTCAAACAATACAATAGGATTAAGGTCGAACTCTTGATTTTTAAAAAACAGTTTGATGTAAGAAGCATTCTCAGTAACTCCAAATAAACCAGTAAAAAGTTGTGCAATCCCATTGTTATCTGTTTTGGCTTCCCAAATAATGGAATGGTCGGTGGCATAGAGTCTAACTACAGCATCTACTACAGGTTTATCATAGAAGTCATCAAATGAAACAATGTATCTGTTCTTTGGAAATACTTGCCATCTTTCCAGATGCTCATAATTCGTATTGTCGGTCATCAGCCCTTTCCAGAATTCCCAATTATCCAGATCACTCCATTCTCCTGCAGTGATTGTTCCTGGTTGACCACTGGTGCTGGGCTGACCATTTCCGTCGGTTCCAATAGTGCCGTCAATAATGCTGTATGTTTCTGTGCCAGATTCGTGAAGCGCATCGTCGCTCTTGGAGCATCCAGCAACAAATATGGTGAGTAAAACCACTAAAAATATATTTTGAGCTTTTTTCATAACTACCAATTCTAAATCGAAACAATGATGGTGATCCCTGTCTTAAGGTTGCGTTAATGGTGAAATATTATTCGTTTTCCTTGATGTTAAATATAATCAACATGATTCATTCAGGTCTTCGTTTCCTTCTCTAAAGAAGCTTATATTTGTAATCATTGAGGATAACGTTGTAATGAGTAGTTCAGGAGCCAAATATATCAAGGTTTTCAGCCGTGTAATAATGGTCATCATTTTTGTAATGAGCGTTCAAGTAAGTACAGGTCAATCGAAAGAGAATGCCACTGCTGCTTTTGAAAACGGAGATTACATAAGTGCTGAAAGGGAATTTGCGAAACTCTATGAACAGTTTCCTGCCGATCCCATTATAGGCTTGAGTTACGCTGCTTCACTAGTTAACAGTCAGAAAGAGCTTCCGAAAGCCATTCGTATATTAAAGGCTTTGGATGTTAGTGAAACTTCTTCGGAACTATTTTTTTATTTGGGAAAAGCATACATGCTTGAATATAATATTCCAGTAGCACTTGACCAGTTTACTCAGTTTGAAAATTATGGCAGCGATGCGCAAAAGCGAAAGTTTCGACTTGAACAGTATCTTAATTATTGTCAGAATTGGAACTCTTCTGTTTCATCTTATCCTAATTATACATTAAAAAGTAGTGCCAAGATCGATATTGAGAGAGCTTATTCTCTGGTGCCGGGTTTAGGGAATGAGTTTAAGTGTGCAACAATTTCTGAAACGAATAAGTCCAAACAAGATAAAAAGCGTCTGAACCATTTTAATTTTCTCCAATCCAAGCACGGCAATGAAACTTATTTTGCAAGTTTTGGAAAGCGTGGTAATAATGGGCTTGATATTTATTTTAGCTATTGGGAGAATCGTCGATCCAAACCGGCAAAACCTGAAAGTCTCGACAATATTATTAATAGCAGTTTGAATGAACTTAATCCGGTTGTGATAAGTGCCCATGAGATTTATTTTTGTTCCAATGGTCCGGGGAGTATAGGCGGGTATGATGTGTTTCGAGCTACTTTTAATTCGAGTGAGCAACAGTGGAATGAGCCAGAAAATCTAGGTTTCCCAATAAATACGCCGTTCGACGATTTTCTGTATATTCCAGCTGATAACAGCAATGAATTGGTGCTTTTTTCAAACAGGTCGTGCCGTATTGATAGTACCATCATATTTAAAATTCAACCTGTTGCAGATTCCTTAATTAGCATTAATGATGCAAGGGACCTGAAGACTATTGCGCTATTCCAAAAGCCGAAGGAGTTAAGCAAACCTCATATTGTCGATGCTAAGGAGGAGTTATTTAGCAGTGTCCACAAGGATGAAATAAAAGGAAAGCAGGGAGTCTTGGAGCTTATAGCAGCTGATATAACTGAGCTTACAGAGGCGATAGAGCAGCTTGACCATTTAGATGAACTATGTGGTAGTATCTATGATTACAAAGTAAAAGGCTCCATAATTAAAAGGAAAGAGGCGAATAATTTACTGGATAGCTTTAGTGCCTTAACATCTGAAAAGGCCAGAAACGAAGTTAACAAGACCCGCATGCATTTGCTGAAAGTTTCTGATACACTAAAGAATGCGGCCGATTTTACAGAACAATACCTGAAAAGTATTGATGATAGAAGAAAGAAATTATTGGAACATCGTGATTTCTACACAACAGTTGAAAGCGAAGTGGCAGACGGAATTATGAGACCGCTGGATGCTGTTGATTATGTGAATCAAAGGCGGAGTGAATTTAATAATTCTGAGCACTTGTTTAATAACTTATCAGAGGATTTGAAACTGTTGCAAGCGCATGTTGCTCAAAAAACTTTGCTTGTTGAAGAATCGAATGGATTGCTAAGTGAGATTAAACTTCGACTTGGCGAATACCAAATTGCAAAGAACGAAACAGAACGTAGTGCAGACAAAATTAAATTGCAAAATCAAATAGATGAATTAGATGTTGAATATGTGCTGGCGCAAAGAAAAATGGCTAAGCAGAGTAAAGAACTTAAGGTTCTGAAGAATCAAGAGGATTACATGGTATTGCTGGCAGAGGAGATTGAACTGCTGGATGGTACGAAAGATGATCTGACTATAAGGCTTGAATCAACCCAAAGCAATAAAGGTGCTGAAAGTGTAATTGCTACTCATGATGCGGCATTGGAGCATGTGGTAGCACCGGAGTTATATCATTATCAGGTAAAGTATGCAACGCTTAATAAGCGGGATCTTTATGCGCGCATACCTTTCTCAAAAAAGGATAGAAAAGAATTTGATAAGGCATTTAAAATAATTGACAAGGCCGGAAGAGCGAAATCGAAAATCGTAAAAACTGAGCTTAAGCTGGATGAGCTGGAACGAACAGCAAAGACATGTGATAAAGCTAAGAAGTTAGCCAGGATTAACAAGCAAATAAAAAGCACTCAGAGCAAATTAATTGATGTAGGCATTAAGTATTATTCCAAAGAAACGAATGCAAAATATACCATAAGTCAACTACTCGATATTTATTTAAAATCACCGAATACCATTGCAAATGAAATTATTGCAGCGGAGTTTAAAAAGCAGCAACAGCTTGCTCGAAATCGTTTTCAGTCCGTTGATCAGTATCAAAAGCAAACAGCGAATCGATCTGATGAATTAGAGCAGTTGCAAGCATATGGTAGTTTTCTGGACAGTATTCGTATCGATCAAAACAAGGCCTATGAATGCCTTTATAATCTGGTTGGTATCGATTCGATCTCCGATGCAGACTACAAGGCGCAGGAGCGGAAGGTCAAGCGAATCGTGAATTTTGTGTCGATGGAAGAATATGATGACTGCTTTATTACCGTACAGTTGGGTGTCATTTCGGTGCTTGATGCAGACAGCGTTCCGCTTCTATATACTGATTTTTTATACACACCTTTTGATGATCAGTTTAAAGTGTCAACCGGTAGGTTTAAGAATATTGAGAAGGCCCGGGAGTTTCAGAAAGAAGTACGTAAAAATGGTGTTGTGGATGCTTTTATTGTGGCTTATAATAATTCTGAAAAAATTGATTTGTATGAAGCCAGTCGTATTTTAGCCGGAATTATGGGGAACACAAAACAAGTTTCTCAGGTAAAGGACTTGAATGGTTCAGAGGAATTGTTTTATTCCGTGCAGATTGGAGTATTTGCCAAGGCTCCTAATGCGCTTTGGTTGGCTAAAGAATCAAC
>JBFHES010000174.1:0-10229 GCA_041584015.1 Bacteroidales bacterium | reverse complement strand
GCTGCTTCCGCTGAGTACTCAGTTTACGAACAATTTATTTATTGATTCATGTTGGTTTGAAAATCCAGGAAGAAAATATAAGCAGGCTGAAGAGTTATATGTTAATATTGTGAATAATTCGGCCGAGAGTCTAAGTGATGTCCCTGTAAATTTATTTATTAATGACACACTTAAGTCGGTGGCAACTGTTACAATTGATGCGGATGATTCAAAAATTATCAAGCTTTCCTATTTAAATACACATACTGGCCTAATAAATGGCCGGATTGAATTAAGCGATTATCCAATAACCTTTGATAACGACTTTTATTTCAGTTATCGGATTGCCGATAAGATTAAGATTTTATCGATTAGTAAGGAAGAGAAAAACCGATATAGCTCAGCCCTGCTAAGTTCAGAGGATTATTTTCAATTAACTGAAAATCGCGAAAGCAATATAAACTTTTCGAGTTTATCCGCCTATCAATTAATCCTCATCAATGAATTGGACGATTTAGCTTCTGGTTTTATTCAGGAAATTGGGAAATTTATTCAGAATGGTGGAGTTGCTGTATTTTTTCCTGATAAGAATGGTAATGTGGATTCGTATAATCAGTTATTCGCAAGTCTTGGAGCAAGTGAGTTTGGTGCACTAAATACAAATGAAACCCGCTTGGCAAAAGTCGATTTTTCAAATCTCCTATTTGAAAATGTCTTTAAAAAGGTCGATCAGGATATTAAATTGCCTGAGCTGTTTGTTCATTTTGAAACAATAGAAACCAGCAGGTCGTCAGGTGAAATGATTCTAAGTGCGGTTTCAGGGGAACCTATACTGACAAAATATCAAATTGGTTTAGGTAAGTTTTATGTGTTTGCTGTGCCATTAAACGAAGAAGATGGACAATTGATACGTCATCCTATTTTCCTGCCCGCAATTTATAATATGGCCTATACAGCTCAGGGAGCATCAAACCTGTATCAAATTATTACTGGAGGCTTGCAGGTAGAGTTGCCACCTTATATTAACTCAATTGATAAAACCCTGAAGATTGGCAGGATTGGTGATGATAATTTATTTGTTCCTGAACTATTGACTATAAATAATTCGATTCGCTTGCAGCTCAATGGCGAAATTGAGAAAGCTGGAAATTATACCATTGTAGAAGGAGATAAAGCTGCATCCATTGCATCGTTTAATTATTCTCGAAAGGAATCTGCCATGTCATGCTTTACAAATACTCAGATTAACACAGTTCTTGAAGAGAATGGAATAGATGGCTATACCATTCTAGATATTTCAGCGAATGAACTTTCTGAGGCCATTGAGGAAGTTGATCTTGGAACTAATTTATGGAAGCTGGCAATCATGATGGCGCTGTTTTTTATTTTAATAGAGATTCTATTGGTGCGCTTTTGGGATAAAATTGTAAAGTCATAAACATTCTAAAACAAAATGCTGTTAAAGTTTTAGATTAGCCCAAGCTTGGTGTTAACTTTATATCTCATTATTAATCATAATTTTTGTGTTATGAATGGTCTTAAGCATCTCCTCTTCTTTTTCCTTATCATAGTTATCTTACCTATTGCTTCATTTTCTCAAGTTGATAAAACCTATAGTCCGATGAGTTTTATGATAAGCGATTTAAATGAGGAAATAGCTTCATATAGTTTTCAAGGACCGGATGTTGAGAAGTGCATTGCCGAAGACTTGGCCTTTGAGGAGGCTGGTGGATATTATCGTATTGGACGGTCTGTTGCGGTTAATGTTGATTTGATGAAACTTGCAAGTAAGTTCCAAACACGCCAGGAAAACATCTACAGGATAAAGTTAAGAGCGGATGGAGCTGAGGCTTTGATTGTAGGTTTTAACAATTTCTTTATTCCTAAAGGAGGGCGGCTATTTGTTTATAATGCCAGTAAGGAGATTATCATAGGTGCCTATACTCATATTAATAATCAGGGAACGGGGCAGCTGGCAACAGAGCTTATTGGCGATGATGAAATAATTATCGAATATAATGAGCCTGCTAACTCAGCAGTTTCTGCATCGTTAAATATTTCTGAGCTTGGTTATGTCTATCGTGGCGTTTCTTTTTTAGATAATAAGAGTGCACTGGGCTTTGGCGATGCTGATCCCTGTGAAGTTAATATTAATTGCACGCCTGAAGGCGATAATTGGCAGGATGAGAAAAGAGGTGTTGCCAGAATTCTTTTAAAAGACGGGGTTAATTATGGATGGTGTTCTGGCTCCTTGGTTAACAATGTGGAACAAGACTTTCAACCATATTTTTTAACAGCTGATCATTGCGGCGAAACATCCAGTTCTTCAGATTATAGCTTTTGGTCCTTCTATTTTAATTTCGAGTCGGCAAATTGTAGCAATCCAACGAGTTCTCCAAGTTACGATGTAATGAATGGATGTACAAAAATTGCCAATGGTGGCAGCGGAGGAACAACAGGCTCTGATTTTAAGCTGTTGTTATTTAGTAATTCAATACCGCTTGGATACAATGTTTATTTTAATGGATGGGACCGACAGAATATTGCAAGTACCGGAGGTGTAAGCATTCATCATCCTGCGGGCGACATTAAAAAGATTTCAACTTATACAGCTACTTTAATCAATGATGATTGGAACGGATCTGGCTATAATTCTCATTGGAAAGTTACCTGGACCAGTACAATTAATGGTCATGGAGTAACGGAGGGAGGCTCGTCCGGTTCGCCTATATTTAATAACCTGGGACGAATTGTTGGCGATTTAACCGGAGGGAGTAGTTACTGTTCAACACCAAATTGGCCCGACTATTATGGAAAGTTTTCTTATTCATGGGAGTCGAATGGAACATTGGCAACACAGCGTCTAAAAAACTGGTTGGATCCGAATGGAACTGATGTGCTTTTTTTAGATGGAATTGATTATTCAATATCGATTACTGGATTAGCTGCCTCTTATTGCGCGGGTGACGCCATTGATACTCTTGTTGGAGTGCCTGCTGGCGGTACATTTACAGGACCAGGCATAACAGGGAATATGTTTAACCCAACTCTTGCCGGTCCTGGAACGCATACTATTACTTATACTACAGCTGCTGGTTTAACCACAAGCACAGTTACGGTTAATGCAGATCCGGTAATTGATTTGGGACCGGACCAGAGCATAGCGCAAGGGCAGAGTGTTGATTTAGATGCTGGTGTAGGATTTAGCTCCTACGTATGGAGTTCTGGCGAAACCATCCAGCTTGTTTCAGTGGCATCATCTGGTAGTTATTCCTGCACCGTAACCGATGCCAATGGATGTCAGGGAAGTGATGATGTTTATGTTGATGTTAGTCTGGGAGGATCACCGGGTTGGTATTTCTCCAATACAGGAACCAATCATTCGATACTCATACAACAATCAATACCAATAACCATTAATGGTGTACAAATTGAGAATGGTGATTATATTGGTGTGTTTTACGATTCTTTAGGGACAATTGCTTGCGGTGGTTACCTTCAATGGGCAAATACCACATCAGCACTTACTGCCTGGGGTTCTCAACCAGGATTGAATGATGGTTTTGCAGCCAATGAAAGTTTTACGTGGATGATCTGGGATGCTAGTGACAGTGTCAGTTACGAAGCACTCGCAGATTATAACACCGTTTTCTTTTCAGATGTAGGGAATTTTCTTCCCAATGGTTTAAGCGGACTGGATGCACTAACAGCATCTTCAATTCAAACACAAACGCTTAATTTCCCTCAAGGTTGGAGTATGTTTTCAACTTATATTGATCCGATTAATCCAAACATTGAAACCGTTTTTCAGCCAATCATAAATGATTTAGTGATTGTTAAAACAGGCTTAGGTGCGGTTTATTGGCCACCATTCTATAATGGTATTGGTAATATGATAATAGGTGAGGGCTATCAAATAAATGTATTGCTCACAACTACTTTAGATATAGCAGGATTAGCTGTTGTTCCGGAAAACACAAGTGTTGCTTTACCTGCAGGTTGGAGCATGGTTGGATATTTAAGGCAATCAACTGCAGATTTAGAATTAATGTGGACTGGAATTTTATCTGAAATTATTATTGCAAAAACGGGTGATGGATTTGTTTACTGGCCGCCGTTTGTCAATCAAATTGGCGTTCTTGAACCTGGTAAAGGGTATCAATTGAAACTGACTAATGCTGCAGTGCTTGTATATCCTGCAAATTAGTCTTCTTATAGTTTACTTAGAAAATGTTAGAAAATCCGAAGTGGATTTTGGCATTCTTGAACTGAATAGGCATGTTTTCTTCTTTACCTAGTGCGTAATTAATCGTGAAGATTCCCGCTCTTGTTTGAAAGCTTGTTCCCAGACCAAAACCAAGAATGTAGTTTTTGTCCTGGAAGTTTTCGTAGTTTTCTTCAAAGTAAGCAGCGTCTATGAATAGAAAAACGTTTGAGTTCTTCTCAAATAAGTAGCGTGGCTCAATTGTTACTACTTCGTAGAACGATGCATTTAGGCTTTGCTCATCAAATCCACGAACGGTATACAGCCCCCCCAGCCGATAAAGTTCATTCACGTATAATTCCTTGGATTGAATAAGTTTTGTTTGGCTGTGTAAGTATATGGTTGCTTTTCTTCCAATCGGCACGTAAGCGCCACAATTGGCCAAAACACTGGTTTGTTTATTTTCGCTATTCTCCGATTCTGTATCATTTATTCGTTTCGATCCGGTGGCTACTTTTAAGTCAATAAAATAGCCGCTACTTGGATTTAGGAGGTAATTAATTCTGGTGTGATTAATTCCCATTCCAATTAAATTGGCACTGCTGCTTTTAATGTTTTCAACCAAATTACTAAGCTTGTTCGAATTAATCTTATTGTAAAAGAGCTGAATCGAGTTTCCTCCTATATAGGAATAGATGATGCCCAGCCTGCTATTGGTATTTAAATAACTACTGTCCTGTTTGTCTAGTAGAAATGAAGCATCGATGCCGAGCGGTGTTTTAAATAAAAAAGGATAATTGATGCCTAGGGTCAGGTTTTGGCTGCTTTGCTCTAACTTGTTCCAATTGAAACGGATTGATTCGCCCTTTTTAATGGCATTGGTTAGCTGGAAACTTAGTTCTCCGGTTAACAGCAGTTTTCCAGTTGTTTGATCGGAGGGAGCAATTCCAAGTATACCATAGAATTTATTTGCTTTTTTCTTCTTCAGGTATAAAAATAGGTCTGCCAGGCTATCTCCAAATTCAACCTCTACCTGACGCATTTCTTCAAAAAAGGTAATGTTCTTAATATTTTGCGAGATATTCTTTATTTGTTGTTCATTATAACTGATGCCGGGTTTTATCCCAATCTGCCGGTATAGATAGTGTGCGCCAAAATGATCAAATCCTTTAATGAAGAACTCATCGATAATATAATGCTGCTCTTTAACGATTTCAAGAATTGCACTGGCATAAGCGCCGTTAATTTCGTTAAGCCTGAGCTTTGCCCGTGCAAATGGATAACCATTATTTTCTAGATAACTAAGGATAGCATCTATAATTGAGGTAACATTTTTTGCGCTTATTTTACTTCCAATAAATTTGCGTTCCTTTATTCCTGCCTTACGAATATCCTCATCGCTTAGTCCTGCTATCGTCAAAGTCTCCCATTTGAAAAGCTTGTTTCTTTGGGCAAGTACTTTTATGACAGAATCACCATAGCTTATATTTATGATGTTTGCAGTCAGATACCCTTCTGATTGGATATTCAGTAATTCACGATTAAGTATGGCATAGAGCTCCAGGGTGTCACCCCTGTTAATATTGAAAGAGTGTATGCAGTCTTTTTGAGTTGGATCGTCTGCAAGGCTTAAACAGACCGGGATTTGTGAAGACTGAGAAAAGATGTACAACTGTGCTAAACCAAAGTAAAATAGGAGAGCTGTAGTTATACATCTTTTCATGTAAAATATTAATTAGTTCTGATGAAAGAACATCTTGTGGACTGTTTACTGTTCGTTATTCATAAAACCCTGCTTCTCGAGAATCCCAAGAAAAGCATTGGAGAAATGCACGTTGTCTTGCTTTTTGTATCTATTGTCGGTGAAAATCTGTGCAAGGGTTTCTTTGTCGTTTACCTTGAGCAGTTCTTTCGTTGAATCCAGTGCTTCCTTTTCAGCATAAAGTTTGTCAATGGCAGCTTCGGTATAGTCTGTATATTTTTCATAATGAACTACAGCATCCAAAGGTAGTCGATCAGTAAGCTCAGGAGTTTCATCCGGATAACCAACAACAAGCGTTGTGATAGGTACTACACCTTTGGGTAAATCCAAAATATTTATGATTTTTTCTGCCATATAGGTGGTCGTGCCAAGGTAGCAAATACCTAAATTATGGGCTTCTGCTTCTAATGCAACGTTCTGAGAAACGAGCAAAGCATCAATAGCTGCGGTAGTAAACGAGAGGAAATTGTCATATCCGGGAACAGCCTTTCGTTGTTCACACCATTTATTGAATCTGTTAAAATCTGCACAAAAAGTAATAACTACTGGTGCCTTTTTTACCATATCCTGCTTAAAGTGCGACTCCCAAAGTTGCTCTTTTATCGCTTCGTCTTTTGTAACAACCATACTGTATACTTGCATGTTTCCGGTTGTTGATGCTCTGGTACCTGCCGTTAATACCTCATTAAGTACATTCTCAGGAATTGGATCAGATTTGTATTTTCTTATTGATCGGTGTTCAAAAATTGTTTGAATCATTTTGAATTTTGTTTAATAATACTGAGCAATATTAGTAATATTGTATGGGTTAATAAAAATAAACTCTGTAGAAACAAAAAAATTATATTTTTGTTGGAACTTTAGAAACTAGAGTAAACAATTAGATTATGAAAAAGACGTACATCATATTAGCACTTCTTATTTTTATTGGAATTGGCATGTCAAGTTGCAAGTCGCATCAGGCATGTCCGGCTTATGGTTCGGTTGAAACCGAGCAAGAGGCCACTGCATAAACATTCTGTAAAATAAGTTTACATAGATACTTTAATCAGTATCAGTCACGTTTCTCATTCAATGAATTCACGAATTGGTTTCATATGTTTTTGCTGTCTGGTAGTGCTTACGGCACTCTCTGGGGGAGAAATATTGGGACAGGGAGAAGTCCAGGACGAATCTACCATTATCTTTCGAAATGAACGATCAATTGGAGTCAGCTTAAACTCTAGTGGATATGGTGCATCGTACAGGTATGGGCGTTTTGTTTCTGTGGATAAGAAAATGCTGATTCAGGGAGGTATTGACTATATTAAGGATCCAAAAGAAATTAAATCCGTTTCATATCTCAATCAAAGCAAGTCATTTGTTTATGGGAAAATAAATTCACTTTACAATTTCCATGTTGAGTATGGAATACAAAAGGAGCTTTTTGGAAAGTTTGATAAAGAGGGGCTGGCCATTAGATATTTCATTACCGTGGGACCTGCAGTAGCAATGCTTAAACCTAAAATGTATGAAGTCATCTATCCTGATGGAGAGGAGTCTATTGAGGGATTTGAAACATTTTTGGAAAAGAACATGATTAATTCACATGGTGGAGGTGGAACAATTATTGGAAATGCTTCGTTTTTAGAAGGGATTGAGAACTCGACCTTTGTTCCTGGTGTGCATCTTACCTTAGGTGCAAGTTTCGATTATAGTACCAGCGATGAGTTATACAATGCCTTTGAAGCCGGAATCATGTTGGATGGCTATATTGATAATGTGCCGATAATGTATTCGGCATCGGATAAATCAAAGCAATTCTTTTTAACTTTCTTTCTTACCTATCGCATCGGGCGCATCCTCGATGCTTACTAAACAGCCGTATACTTTGCGTATCTGATAACTTTCCATTGAAAGTTATCAACAATTCTGCCCAGTTAACAACATATGATTGGTGCCAAAATGAAAAAACATTCATTTGGTTTATGGAATTGTCAAATTAACGTAATCTTAATCAAGAATATATTTCTAGATGAGCGCAAATTCAGAGCCTATATGCTTTAGAACATGTATCTTAAAGGAGTGTTAAATTGTTTTTATTTCTTAATGATTATTGTACTTTTATGGCTCTTAAATATTAGAAAACACAAGATATTTGAAACATTTATAAAATGAAAAAGAAGCAATTATTATTTATTGTTGGAGGACTTGTTATCGTAGGTATAACGGCACTAATGTTCATGTCGAACCCAAAAGAGTGTCAGTATGTACCAAGAAGTAACGATGGCTTATTTGCTGAGAAGGGATACCGTGGTGCAGCTGCATACTGGTATGCTCGTCAGGCTGATATTAATGGAGAGATTAAAGCAGAGGCAGTACTCGCAGCTCAGGCTCAAGCCGGAATGAGCTCAAAAAACAAAGCTGTTGGTGCAACTGAATTTACTTGGAAAGAGATGGGCCCGAACAATATGGGTGGACGTACAAGAGCACTTATGTTCGATCATCGTAACCCTAACACTTTATTTGCAGGTAGTGTAAGTGGTGGTTTATGGAAATCAACTACTGCTGGACAGTCATGGGGAAAAGTGAATTACCAGGGCGATGCACTTTCTGGTGATATTACCAATTTGTTTGTAAGCTGTATTACACAAGCGAGCAACGGTGATATCTACTTCGGTACCGGAGAGATAAACGGTAGTATGAAGAGTAACTATAACAATTTCTTCCAATCAGATAATCAAGATTTAGCAGGTGCAGGAAATGGTATCTGGAAGTCTACTGATGGCGAAACTTTTACGCGTGTTGCCTCTACATGGACTACAACTGACCAACAGCTTACTTTCCGATTTGTTAATCGTTTAGCTGCTGATCCTAATGATGCTAATCTTATTTATGCTGCAACTTATAAAGGTTTGCTTTATTCAACCGATGCTGGTGCAACTTGGAATACAATTGCAGCACTTGGAATCAATAAAACAAAATTATGTATGGATGTTAAAGTTGGTAGCGATGGAACTGTTGTTGCTGCTATTGACGATAAAACATACGTTGCTAAAGGTGGCGATTTAACTACTATGTCATATACAGTAGGTTCACCAAAATCAGATAGTGGTCGATTAGAATTTGCTATTGCTCCTTCCGATCCTAACTATATCTATTGCCAGGCTGCAAAAGCAAACGGAACACTAAAGGCTATTTATCAAACAAAAGATAAAGGTGACACTTGGGAAGTAATTGCTCCAGGTGGATCACAATATTTTCAGCCATTAGGTAATCAAGGTAAATATGATAACGTAATTGCCGTTTTTCCTGATGACCCTGAGCGTATAATGATTGGTGGACAAAGCAGTATGCACAAATGGTCTCCGATTGCTGAAGGTAACTGGCCGGTTATTTCTTCTGGTTATGTTTCTGAAGATTCATATCTATATGTACATGCAGATCATCACGCAATCACGTTCCACCCGAATTACGGACAAGGTAATAACAGTATTTTAGTTGGTACCGATGGTGGTGTATACAGAACAATGGATGCTGGAAACAGCTTCGTTTCCCTAAACAAGAACTATAGTACAATTCAGTTTTTCAAGATTGATTGCGACGGACATGACAACGTAATTGGTGGTGCTCAGGATAATGGTACCCTTTATAACGATGGTGATGGAAACTCAAGTAACAATTTTGTTGAAGTACTTGGTGGCGACGGTGGTGGTGTTGCTTTATCAGAGCTTGACCCAAGAGTAAGTTTTGCAACTGTATATTATGGTGCATTAAGACGTAGCCAGGAGCCAGGAACTGATATGTATGAAACTGGGAGATATTTTTACAATAGAACAGTTCTTACTCATTATTGGAATAACAATGAAGCTAATATTGGCGATGTTGAAAATTATAAAGTAGCTCCGTTTGTTACCTTATTCGACCTATGGGAAAGCTTTAATGATGAAAATAGTATTGATAGTGTTGAGTGGACAAATGCAGCTGATTATGTTTCATTAGATGTTTTCGACCAATATGAAGCAGAGTTAAATACAAAGTACAACGGTAATTTTGAACTAGACACAACTCATTTTACAACTGAAGATGGTGGTACTACAGTTCTTTCAAGAGTTACCATTGGTGCTGGTGTAACCTTGCGTATCCCAAGTGCTATTTATGCAAGACCATTATTCTATACAACTACAGAGGCTGTTTATCCTGATGACGTAGTTAAAGTTCAGGATACATATCAAGCAATGCTTGCAGTACCTTTATTCTCTCAGAAAGATGATCTTTATAGAATCTTATTGACTCGTAAGCCTG
>JBFHES010000173.1:0-10230 GCA_041584015.1 Bacteroidales bacterium | reverse complement strand
TATTTCATATTTTTTAGATTTTATTTCTCGCAAAGGAGCTAAGACGCAGAGATCATCTTCATTATCTTATCAGATCCTCTATTTGCAAATCCTTTCAACTTTCAACTAGTTCTATTCTTGAAATTTTAATTCAGATACAGCTTGCTCCACTGATTCAGCGGTAACCCTATCACCCGACCAAAAGCGTTTAAATCTTACTTTAAGGCTATTAACTGCGAGTAATAAGATTGGCAACATAATGAGTGTAAGTAAAGTGGCCACTATCATACCATAAGCTACTGATATTGCCATTGGCACCACCATTGCCGCATCCGGGCTTGGAGATAAAATCAGAGGAAACAAACCTGCCACAGTTGTAAGCGATGTAAGTATAATTGGTCGGAAGCGACTTACCGCAGCTTCATAAACGGCATCCTTAACTTTCACACCATCCCTGAGCAAGGAATTGTATTTGCTGATTAAGACAATGGCATCATTTACCATTACTCCCATTAGCGCCACCATACCAAAGTATGATGGCATATCAATGGAATAACCATGAATTACGTGTCCCCAGCCAATTCCGATTATACCGAAAGGAATAAGCGAAAATACAAGCAAGGTTTGAATAAACGAACGAAAGGTAAATGTTATCATGGCAATGAGAATCACTAGAATAATTGGAATAATTTTCATAGCTGAAGCTCCAGCTTTGCCCAGCTCCTCGCGATGTCCACCTTCAAAATAGGTAATTCCAGGATTGCTTGCCTGCACCATTGGTTTCAGCACTTCATCAATCTCAGAGGTAATCTCGTTTAGGTTCACTGTTTCATCCATAACATCCGCCTCAATTGTTACTTCTCGTCGTCCGTTTAGGTGATTGATGGAAACGAGATTCCGCTCATACTGCATGTTAGCGATATCCTTTAAAGGATAAGAGCTTCCATCGGCAGAAGTAATTCGCATGTTTTCGAGGCTACCAATAGAGGATCGATCTGCCTGATCGTACCTAACCCAAACCTTTATCAGATCGAGTCCTCTATTGATTCGCTGAACCTCAAGTCCATAAAATCCATAGCGCACCTGGCTCATCACATCCTGAAGGGTTAAGCCCAATAAAAAGGCCTTATCTTTCAAGGTAACTTTCACTTCGCGCATTCCGGTTTCGTAGTTGTCCTGCACATTCTTTAATCCTGCAAGCTTGTTTAGCTCTTGCTTTAATTCATCCTTAGCAGCAACTAACTCATCTATATCATGGCTTTTCAATGAAATGGAAACCGGTTTTCCAAAATGTGATTCCTGAACAAAATTCAAACGTTCAGCCTCTGGTATCTCCCCTACCAAATCTCTTAACTTGTTGCTAAAAGTCATTGAATGCATATTACGAAACTCGCTTTCGAGCAGGTATATCGTAACTTTGCCAACATTAGCTGCCGTGATATCTAACTGAACACTCTGCACAACTTTTCTATCATCTGTTCTTTCTGCATTTAATTCATCGGCCAGTTCCCATACTTTTTCTTCTATCTCGAAAAGGTAATCTGCTGTAATAGCCTCAGGTGTTCCCGACGGCATTTCAAGTGTAATATTGGTATAATCCTGACTTTTAATGGAGGAATCACCCGTTTTGATTACACCACCAACATAAGCGCCAAATGTAATTACCACTAATCCGACAGGAATTAAAACAGTAGCAATTTTATTTCTTAATGCCCATTTTAGAGTAGGTTCATAATATTTTGTTCGAATGCTAAATATTAACTTCTCGATAAACAATTCGAACTTGCTTTTCTTTTTGTCACGATCGAGCGCCTTTGAATGAGCCACGTGCGCCGGTAGAATCAGGAAACCTTCAATTAAAGAGAACACCAAAACGCCTATAACAACAAATGCCATTTCCATCATAAACTGACCGAACATTCCATCGATAAAGAAGAAAGCACTAAATGCAATTACGGTTGTCATTACACCAGAGAATACAGCCGGCAATACTTCCATGGTTCCATCTACAGCAGCATTAAGGGGCTTTTTCCCTTTTTCCCAATGCTGGAAAATACTCTCAGCAATCACAATTCCATCATCAACCAGAATACCAATTACCAGAATCATCCCAAATAGAGAAATTTTGTTTAGGGTAATGTCCCAGATTCCGGCAAGAATGAACATTCCCATGAATGAGAGTGGCAAACTTAACGCAACCCAAAATGATAATCGGTGGTTTAGAAACAACGATAAAAACAACAGAACCAATAAGAAACCAACCAATCCATTATTCAGCAGGATTGATTGCATGGTGGCAATTTCGGTTGATTTATCGTAATTGATGTTTGCCTGAACAACTTCATGTTCAGCATTAAAACCTTCGAGGTATTTTGTAATTTTCTCTGAAATCTCAATAATATCCTGAGCATTCGTGTGCATAATGCTAAATTGAATAGCAGGATTCCCATTCACATAACTTTTGTTGGGTGTTTCGCTCCAGGCATCTTTCACATCAGCCACATCGCTTAGGCGTACAATGCCACTATTCGTGTTACTTCTGAGCACGATGTCTTTTAAACCATCAGCATAATATTGCTTTTGCTTGGTACGCACATATAATTCTTCATCTTCGCCGCGGATTGTTCCTCCGGTTAAATCGATGTTTGCTGCAGCAATGGCTGCCGAGGCTTCCTGAAATGTCAGGCCATAGGAGCGTAAATCGTTTTCACGAAAGCTTATTAAAATTTCCTCATCCGGAAATCCAGATAGGTTCACTTTTGAAATCCCTTCCAGTTCGCGAATGTCATCTTCAATTGATCGGGCATACGTTTTAAGCGTGCGTAAATCAACATCACCACTAACCGAGAAGAACACAGCCGGAGCAGTAAACTCCACCTTCTTAACATTCGCAGGTTCCATTCCTGCTGGGAACGAACTAATACCATCAACTGCATTTTTCACATCCTGCAAAACAATATCAGCATCGGCATTAGATTCCAGCTTAACAGTAACACTTCCTGCATTTTCAATGGATGTTGATGTTACTTTATCAACACCAGTAATACCTTTTAGGTTATCCTCAATTTTAAGAACAATTCCTTCTTCAATTTCCTCTGGAGAAGCGCCCGGATAGGCAGCGGTTATCATGATCATTCCTGGATCCACATTTGGAGTTAGCGTTGATCGAATATTCAACAAGCTGAGACTACCGATAATGAGTATCGCAAAAATCAGGATATTTCCCGTTACGGGATATTTAATGAAATATGAGATTATATTTTTCATGAGTTCTATTCGTTGCGAGTGATGACGCCTACTTAACTGATACTTTTAATCCTTCGTGCAAATTCTTGGTCTTTTCAGAGATCAACGTTCCATCTTCTAATCCAGCAATTATTGCAGTGCTATTATTGTTACGAATCAGATCTATCTCTTGCTTTTTTAAAATGCCTCCTTCAACAGTAAAAACATAATTATCTTCCATAATCAGTTTGCGAGGTAGTTCAATAGCCATGTTTGCTCTTGAAGTTTTAATGGCACCATTCAAATACTGACCATCTTTTAAATCGCTATTTGTAACTGTTACAAATACTTTTACCGATTGTGTTTTCTGCTCAATGTTTTTGCTAATTCTGGTAACTTCTCCCATGTAAGTTTCATTAGAGAACTCATCGTTTAACGCAACCTTATCGCCTAATTCAATTAACTGCACATCCTCTGGGCTAACTTCAGTTTCGAGATCGTAAACACTTGGGTTAAAGAATTCGCCCAATGATTGGCCATTCATAACCAGTGCACCCGGCTTAATATTACTCGAAGCAACAATGCCATCGAATGGGGCTTTAATGGTATATTTTGCCAGCCGGGTTTCACTGGAAACGATATCGTAATAACTCTGGTAAATACCCTTTCCAGTGATGTAATATTTTTCCTTGTCATTTATTGGAGTCGGTAATGTTTGGGTTTTATTATTGATATCGAAAGACACCAAATACTGATACCATTGCTCGTAGCTTTGAGGATAATCAAACTTAAGTTCGGGTAAAACCTGTGTTACTAGATTGAGAAGACTTGAACGTTTTGATATTAATCCCTGAACTGCTTCATCGGAATTAATGGTTAATATGGTTTCTCCTTTTTTATAAGTCACTCCTTCTAAAAAATCCTTTTTAGAAGTTTCCAATACACCTGATACTTCTGCATAAATTGCAATTCGCTCCTTTGCACTTATTTTTCCAAGCACATCAATTGAGCTACTAATCGCTGTATTCTTAACCTCTACAACCGGAATCATAACTGTGTTATCAGAAGGAGCTTTTCTTTCAGCTGGTTCTTTTAACGATGCCAAACCAAAGGCGATACTTACGGATGAAATCACCACTATAATTATCAGTAAAAAATTTCTTGTTTTCTTTGCCATGATATTTGAGTTTTAATTCAATTTCTAAGGCAAACATCGCTAGTATATGGTAGGTGATAAAACTTTTTGGATAAACGACAGGATGAGACAACGAACAGCAAATTCTCGGAAAATTCCGATTAAACTCCGGTCATCTTGTGCAGGTGTTGTTTGTCGCATATTCGTTACAGTTTTTCGAAATAATGATTCTTAATTCTTGGCGAAGCCGTAATATTGTCGAGTTGTTTACTAATTTTATAGCAATGACATTTAAACAAACCATCATTAAGATATTCTCCAATCGGCTTGTCCAACACATTTTGTTTTGGTCATTTTTTCTGGGAATGGAGGTTTCGCACTTTATCGAACGAATTGACGATGTGGAAGCACATCTGTTCTTCGGTAAATTTTTAATAAGAATGGGCGGTGCCGCCATAGTGGTTTACCTTAATTTAAGAGTGCTCATCCCTTTCCTGCTAAACAAGGGTAAATCGTTAACCTATTTTATCTCTGTAATCGGAACCATTTTAATAGTTTCCTACCCGGGCAGTTTTATAATTAGTGAATATTTCCCTAGCCAGATGCGACTCAACCATGCCAATAAACCTTGGTTTACTGAAATACCTTACCTGGTAAGCATTATTGTTACCGTGTTTTTAACAACCACAACAAGTTTACTTCATCTTGCTAAAGAATGGGTAAAGCTTAAAGATGTAAAGATTGAATTGGAAGAAGTAGCCCGACAAAAACTGGAAGCTGAATTAAAAGCATTAAAAGCACAAATCAATCCTCATTTCCTGTTCAATACATTAAATAACATTTATTCGCTTTCGTTGGATAAATCGGATCGCGCACCTGAAACCATTTTGAAGCTTTCGGATTTAATGAGTTATATGATTTATGAATCAAGCGATGATACCGTTGAGATTAAAAATGAAATTGAATTCCTTAAGAACTACATCGCACTAGAGCAAATTAGGGTAAGCGATGACATCAATATAAATGTTAAGTTTGATGATAATCTAATAGGAATTAAAGTGGCTCCTCTGCTCTTCATTCCGTTTATTGAAAATGCATTTAAACATTGTCCAAAATCTGGTAGCCAAAAGCCCTACATCAAAATTAGCATGCATGCCTTTAACAATACTTTAGAATTTAATATGAGAAATACGCGTGAAGAGGAAGCGCAATACACGGATATTAAGCATAGCGGCATTGGCATTGAAAACGTTCGTAAAAGATTGAATTTAATCTATCCTCAAAAACATGAACTGGAGATTCATGAAAATGCAAATGAATTTTCGGTAAAGTTAAGATTGGAGATATAAAATGAATAGCGACCAAACCATAAAATGCCTGATAGTAGATGATGAACCATTGGCGCAGAAAGTCATCATCAATTACATGAATGACCTACCGAACCTTGAGTTGGTTGGTCAATGCAGAAATGCAATGGAAGCTATGCAGGTGCTGAATACAAAGGAGATTGACCTAATGTTTCTGGATATAAACATGCCAAAGATGAGCGGCATGAGTTTTCTGAAAACATTAAAGAATCCACCATTGGTTATTATGACCACCGCTTACCGCGAGTATGCATTGGACAGCTTTGAATTGGACGTGGTTGACTATCTGCACAAACCATTTTCATTTGAACGCTTTTTTATGGCCGTAAACAAGGCATCCAATCGACTTCAAAATTTTCAAACCACAGCAAGTGAATTTGTAATTCCTGCAACTCAACGAGAACAGATTGATGAATCATTCATCTTTGTAAAATCAGATAAGGTAACCTATAAAGTAAATTTTAAAGACATCCTCTTCATTGAGTCGGTTGGCGATTATGTGAAAATTTTCACGAACGAACAAGTGATCATGACCTACCAAAGTTTAAAGAATCTGGAGAATATTCTTTCTGGCCGACACTTCCCACGCGTGCATAAATCATTCATAGTTGCCATTTCAAAGATTAACTCCATACGTGGCAATGAAATAATCATTGGCGACCATGAGATTCCAATCGGAAGAAGTCATCGTCAGGGTTTCTTCGATTTGGTGCAGCAGTACTCTGGAAATTAACCTTCACCTGCCTGAGCTAAATGGCTCAATTAAATTCTACTCGAATGATCAGGTATTCTTACCTATCAATTCTTCTCGAATTTTGAAGATAGCTCAGGCAACCAAAAAAGCTGTAATTTCATCTATTAGGTTTATAACCCAAATTTAAACCTATCTATCATGAAAAAATTCATCTTCATTTGTTTGCTCTGTTTTCCATTACTTGGATTAACTCAAAATGCTGCTTGGAAATGGGCTAGCAATTTTGGGGGCTTTAATGGTCCCGAAAAAGCCATTGATGCTGTAACCGATGCCAGTGGAAATATAATAGTTGCCGGCACCATGGAAAGCCAAACCATGGTATGTGGCCCAACTGTTTTAGGAAACAACGGACAAATAGATTTCATACTGATTAAATATTCGCCACTAGGTAATATTCTATGGGCACTTAATTTTGGCAACACCAACCAGGATATGATTAGCGGAATTACAACTGATGCCAACAACGATATTTTCATGTGTGGTTACTTTAAAAGTCAGAGTTTGCAGCTTGGCTCAACAGAACTAATAAGTGCCGGTGATGATGATCTATTTGTTGCAAAGGTGAGTTCCGGCGGGCAGGTACTTTGGGCGAAAGGCGTCGGAAGTAACGGTGCAGATCGAGCAAAATCAATTACAGCTGATGCACTGGGTAATGTATTTGTTACCGGCGACTTCTCAAGCACATCACTTAGTTTCGATACAATTACCATAAATAGAAGTGCCGGATTGTCTGACATTTTCATAGCAAAATATTCCAACTCCGGCGAGGTCCTCTGGGTAAAACAATCTGCATTTGACATTAGCTCTTCAAAAGCAACTTCAAGCGCCATAACGCTGGATCATGCGAACAACATTTGTATTGGAGGTTCATTTGAAGATAATGTATACGGTGCCGGCGGTGGAACCTACATCCGCTTTGGCAACGATACACTCACCAACAGGCACACGTACACCTGGTCGGTTTACACCGATTATTACCCAACAGCCATGCTTGCTAAATTTGACAGCAACGGTGAGTACCTTGGCGGATACAGCGATGATGCTTTTTATCAAACCACAAATATTACATGCGACCAGAATAACAACATCTATGCATCGCTATTTATTGAAGGTGGAATTATGATTTCACTCCCTTATGGCGAATTTTCTATTGTAAAAGTTAACCCGCAAATGGAATACAAATGGCGAAAAGATCCGAATGGTGGCGGTTACAATGTCTGCACCGACATTTCAGTTGACCCAAACAACCTGCTGCTGGCAACGGGTTACCAATCCGGCTATGAGATGCACTTTCAGCATGACACACTTTCCATCGAAAATGTGGGAGGACACTACTATCACGAAATGTTTGTGCTAAAGTTTGACACTGCAGGAAATGAACAGTGGGTAAGATCTTATGGTGGAAAGCTATCAGACAAAGCCCAGCGAATCATTCCACATAGCAACAAGGAATTTTATCTGATTGGTTATCATGAAAGCGACTCTATGCTGCTTGGAAGCACGTTGTTGCGAAACGAAAGCGACACAGGTTCGATGCACGTTCATGTAATGCCCGACTGGAAATGGCGCCACTCCAATATATTTATTGCCAGCTACGACGAAGACTTTAACGCCATCGCAGATCAGCAAAAAAGCATCGATATTAAGATTTTTCCGAACCCAAGCTCCGGAACCTTAAACATTGCTGCAGATTATATTCAGGAGCTATCGGTACATTCAGTTAGCGGTCAGCTTATAGCTTATTACAAAACTGATAGGTTGAGTAAAAATGACCTGCAACAAATAAAACTTGTGGATTTTGCCCCTGGCCTATACCTGATAAAAGTGATCACCAAACATGGCAGTGGTACGCAGAAAGTAATCCTAAAGTAATTGACAATGAAGTTCAGGTACCTCCTGATATTGATATTGATGCTCGCCATAAAGACTGTTTTCAGTCAGGTAGTGATTAATGAATTGCTGGCTTCTAACATTTCATCGAATACAGACACCAGCGACTATCTGTTAAACACCGACTGGCTTGAGTTACACAACACTGGTGTATCTGCTCTAAATATTGGGGGCTATTTCTTAAGCGATGACCTTGCAGATAAAACCAAATGGAAAATCCCAGAAGGTCTGGAGCTACAAGCAGGCGCATATATTTTGTTCTGGGCCGACGACAAAGACAAGGTTCCTGGAGAATCAGCAACACGCACTTTTACCGAAAGCGAAACATTCACAATTAGCGGCTATCATTTAAATTTCAAACTTAGCAGTGCTGGCGAAGCAATTGGGTTGTTTGATGCTGAGGGGAATTTAATCGATAGTCTCATATTCGGCATGCAAAAGGCTGATATCTCCTACGGACGAATATCCTCGGAAAATAATAAGCTTGTTTATTTTGCAGAGCCCACACCCGGAAAGGTAAATTCCACATTATATGCCGAGAGTTATAGTGAAACAGCACCTCCATTATTTTCAACCGATGGGGGCTTTTACCCAAATGCTATCAATCTGGAATTATCGCATCACCTAGCAAATGCTGTCATCTATTATTCTACTGATGGCTCTGTTCCTACTCCTTCGTCTAATTTATATACAGGTTCAATTAATATTAACTACAACAAAGTTGTTCGCGCACGTGCCTTTGCACAAGGACAACTACCCGGACCTGTTATCACGCATAGCTATTTTATAAATCAGCAACAAAACTTACCCGTAGTAGCTATATCAACCAACAACGGAAACTTATGGGATTATAATTTTGGTTTATTCCAGAACAGCTTTAAAAATCGTGAAGTACCAATTAGCATTGAATATTTTAACAAAACCGGAGAACGAAAATTTGATGTAAATGCCGGGATGCGACTATTCGGTTCAACCATTTTTGAATTGAAGCAAAAACCCTTGTCTATTTACATGAAGAATAAATATGGAAATGACGCCATTGAACACCAACTGTTTTCAGATAAGGAAATATTTAATTTCAAAAATATTGTGCTGCGCAACGGAGGTAACGACAATGGGATAACCTTCTTTCGGGATGCGATGATAACCAGCCTGGCAGCAGGAAATATGGACATGGATTATCAAGCCTATCAGCCTACAGTGGTATTTGTTAATGGAGAATATTGGGGCATTTATAACCTGAGAGAAAAAATGAACGAGCATTACCTTGCGTCAAATCATATGGTTCGACCAGACCACCTTGATATTTTAGAGAACATTGCGGAAGTAATGGAAGGAAATGCAACAGACTATTTAACCCTTACTAGTTTTATTGCAAACAACGATATTTCAATTGCTTCCAACTATGAATATCTAAAATCGCAAATAGATATAAACGAGTACATCAATTATAAAATCATAAAAACCTACATGGGGTATTGGTTGGCCGACATTAACAACAAATATTGGAAGCCAAAATCAGAAAATGGCAAGTGGCGGTGGCTGCTATTCGATCTGGAACATGCCTTTGGCCGAAATGGTAGCGATTCGTGTCAAATAAATACCTTAGAAAAGATATCCACCAATTATTCCGAATTGCCCGACTGGTCGACACTACTGTTCCGGAAATTATGTGAAAACGACCAATTCAGGCAAGAATTTATACAGCGCTCGGCTAGCTACTTAAATACCATACTGCTGCCGGAGAAAGTAATTGCCGTTATTGATAGTCTGGAGAATCTGTACGCACCAGAAATGCCCAAGCACATAAACAGATGGGATGCTGATCCAATGGCTATTCCATCGATGATAAGCTGGAAAAACAGCATTGAAGAAATGCG
>JBFHES010000172.1:0-10262 GCA_041584015.1 Bacteroidales bacterium | reverse complement strand
TTTCTGATTGTCCTAGTTTAAAAGACTTAAACGGAATAAATACCCTTCAGAGTGTAAATGACTTGATGATATACAACAACGACTCGTTGAAATCTTTTAAGGGGCTGGAAGGCTTAGAATTCGTAAACAGCGAAATTCTTTTTGCAGGTAACGCCCAATTAGAAAGTTTTAGTGGAATAGAGAATATTCAGTTTATAGGAGAGCAACTTTGGATCCATGAAAACCCAATACTCTCGGATATTTCGGCCTTAGAAAATGCTATGTTTGGTTTTAATTATACTGTGATGCTAAACATTTACGGCAATCTCAATTTATCAGAATGTGCAATACAACCGGTATGTGATTTTCTTTCTTTCACTTCTACCTACTTTATTTATGACAATGCACCCGGCTGTAACAGTTCCGCGGAAGTTGACTCAATTTGCAACTTGTTAGATGTGGATCTTGTGGCAGAGGAACAGGTGTTAAACATTTCTCCGAACCCTGCAAGCTCTTTAGTTACTATAGAATATAATGGGAAAGACATAAGCTCTCTGAAAGTTTACAATGTTTTGGGAGAATTAATTAAACCTATATTTAATCCTACAAATAACAAATTTAAACTGAATGTTTCAAACCTCCCCCAAGGGCTTTATAATATAGTTCTTAAGGATATAAATGGAGAAATATCAACAACAAAAATTATTAAAATCGATTAACATGTATGTATTCAGATATTTATTCATCACCTTCTTCTTTCTTTTCAGTTGTTTATTAGATGTTACCGCCCAATGGACAATAATAGAGTATTCTAATGATTTTAGTTTTGAAGACATATTGTTTCTTAACGAGGAGGAAGGATTTGTTGTTGGAAGGACATTCGAAGAAAGTAGTAGTTGGTTTGATTGCTGCGGTGTTATTTTACGTACCATCGATGGCGGGAATACCTGGGATACAACCTTAACCGACACCCAGGTACGCGCTATCTATTTCCTTGATAAGGATACAGGCTTTGCTGCATCTAATCAATTATTATTTTATAAAACAACTGATGGTGGAGATAATTGGGAAACCATTGTTATTGGAACACCGGAACCTTCGTTCTTGGCAAATAATTATTTTACATCGCTATATTTTAAGAATGCAAATGAAGGTTATATGAGTGGTCACCTTCTTGGGAGACCAACTTTTCGCACCTTTGATGGTGGCTACACTTGGGAACCTATTATTAATGTAATAAATAATCCTAATGATCCTGTCAGAGGATCTAAGGTTTCATTTCCTACTAACTTAACTGGATATGTTGGCAATAAATATAAAACAGTTGATGGCGGTCTTAATTGGTATGGTACTGATAGTATGATCACAACAGATCTATTTAGTTACAATAATCAATGCACCGATTTTCTAACTGATCAGTTTGGTATGGCAGGGCACAATATTACAGTAGGTCTTCCATCTGATTGGAAACATGCATTGTTGGGAGTTACCAATGATGGAGGACTCAATTGGAATTACCATATATTTCCTGAGCTTGAAAGCATTTATGATATTGAAATATTTAATCAGGATCAAGCTTATGCAGCAGCTAAGTACACTATATGGGATATGGGACCAAATACTTCAGGAGTCATAGCTACAGTTGATGGCGGCAATACCTGGGGGTATCAGATACTACTGCCGGATTCAATGCGTCAGTCAATAAGTAAAGTTTATTGCTTTGATGAGAAAACAGCATTTGCTGTAGGTTATGGTGCGAAGATAGCAGCTGATGGAACAGCAACATGGAGTGGAGGAGTTATTTATAAAACTGAAACGTCTGGTGGTCCAATGTTATCAATGACAGAAACCTACAATGATGCATCCGTATTTAAAGAACTTCTTCTTAGTGTTTACCCGAACCCTGCTAACTCCATAATAAATATTAAGTGCGAGTTTGTAATTGAACAGATCGAGATCTATAATATATCAGGTGAATTACTCCAGAGCATTGCTGTTAACTCAGACAATCCACAAATCGACATCTCCTCCTTTTCAACGGGAACTTATTTCGTAAAAGTACTGGGAAAAGAAGAGCTTGTGTTTGGTCGTTTTATAAAACTATAATAGCTGATGGGCTGCTTTAATAGGCAGCCCATCTTTTTCACTAAAAATATTTAATCATGAAACTAGCACTTACTAATTTATTTTGCACCGCTTTATTATTGTTCCTATCCATAGCTGGCTTTAGTCAAGCATCAAACGGTGTACAAATGCCAGGCAGTCGAACAGCTGGCGACATCACCCTTGTTTCGACTAATTACCCTAGTATGGCCTTAATAAACGGTGTTTATCAAAACGATGGTTATTATGGTACACGTGCCGCAAATCAGATAATGCCAATCGCTCTTTCGGGAAACATTCTTAACAGCGGTACAACAGATCAGACTAATGTTCGCTTGCTTGCACAGGTAACGGAATCGCTGGGTACAATAATTTTTGATGGAGTCGACTCCATAAGCGAATTGCTAACCGGGAGTAATACCCTGATTGAAATCCCAGATTATTTCATGCCCAACGGTGTTGGCGATTTCACCTTATCTATGTGGTGCGATCAGGCAGAAGGAGACACGTTTCCTGCCGACAACTATGCCGATGATGTAACGATCAATATAAACGATAACCATGTAATTGCACGGCATAAGGACTATAACGATCAGTTTAATCCATCGGCTTATGGCATGCCTAGTGGTTCTTTTGTTGGTATCAATTTTTACATAGCACAGTTCGATGAGATTTCAACCATTTCAGTTTTTATTGATTCACTATCACCATCGGGGGCTGGTTTAATAGCTTATTTATATGAGAACAACAACGGTTCATTAATTTACATGGCTATGTCCGAAGCATATCAAGTGCTGCCATCTGATGTTGGCAATTGGGTTCATTTAAATTTAGTTACAATAGATCCTACCGATGACAGCCTTGATGGTGAAGCCAGCTACGTTGCAGGAGTTGAAATGTATACTAACGCTAATGGATTGATTATTGGGAGCGATAGTCAGGGCTTGCATGATTATAATATAGAAATTCAGGCTTTTGGAAATACAACTCCAATAGATCAAATACCTATGATAGAAGTCCACCTTGATGGATATTTACAGCTTGCAGAGGAAACTATAGAATCGAAAGTAAATGTTTATCCAAATCCCGCAAGCTCATCACTAAATATTGAAACTGAGTTTGTAATGAATAAGGCTGAGATTTATTCGATCTCTGGTGAATTGATAAAAGCCTTTGTTGAAACAAGTAACAGACTTTCTTTAGATATCTCCTTTCTTCCTACAGGCACTTATTTTGTTAAACTGAGCGGAGAAGATAAAGTGGCAGTCCAACGGTTTATTAAATTATAAGGGTGGACCGGAATGACTTTGTTTTAATAACAAACTTCCTTGTTCGGCGCAGCGGGGACTCAATATTGAATACAGCAAATTAAATTTGATCTCACATTTAAGAGATTAAGAACTGGAATATGACTAATTGATATTTATTCGTCACAGTCTTCGACAATAAGATCAGCTATTGAGCTAGTATTCTTCCACAATTACCAGCTTGCCATCAAGGCGCAGTTTCTCGGCCAGTAGCTTTACAATGGTTTGTCGGCTTTGAATGCCTTGCTGGCGCAATTCAATATTTTGCTCACCAATATTTCTGGCAGAGCCAACAAAGAATGTTACTTTATCGGCAACGCTCAGATAATGGGCTAATTCAAAAACAGGCGAGTCATTATCATCATCACGCTCAATGGTTTCCTCCAGAATATTGTAAACCTGGTTTAGAGTAACAATTCCTTCTGTTGCAAGTGTAATGCCTTTAATACTAAATTCCGGAGGAGTAAGAGCGGAGCCTCCATCTTTTAGCTCAAGCGTTTGCTTCATTTCTCTGGCAATCATTTTTGCACTGGAGCCACCACAAACAATCTTAATTCCGGAAGCTTCGCTAAAGCGAGCAACAAATTCGGTATCTAAATTCTTTTTAAAAGGCGGTCCGGTAAGTAAATTAACCGTAATTCCTTTCCTATTAAATGCACATACCAATGAACAGTCGTCGCCGCTTTTAGGCCCCCAAAATTTTAATGCCTGCGCATGTACCAGCTCTACAGCCATTTGCGGATTCGGTTTACCCGCCTGCAAGCGATGATTTAAAAAACGCTCAACACCTTCGGCTTCCCAACCTTCGCCCATGCCCTGCCCTAAGCCGGCCTGAGTTATACCGTCGCTCATTAACAGAATGCCTTCGTTCTTTCCCAGCGTACACGACGACTCATGAACAATGGCCTTTTTCCAGGGATACACCTGTTCATTCAATATACTTGCATAGCCATCTGAAATCAGAATGGGCGCTGGCATCTCGTACGACAAAATATGTGCATTCCCATTATGTAAAACTCTTGCAATGGTAAATACAGCAAAGGGCTCATTTTTGCCCCAGGCTTCGTTCATGGTTTTCCCAACTGCCTCAAAAGTCGTTTTAAGAGCGGCGCCATTCTTCAGCAAATTAATAATGCGAGAGCAAATCATTGATGCATATATGTTGGCCTTTAGTCCAGATCCTAAACCATCGCAAAGTACAAGTGTGGTGGATAAGGCGTCGCGATAGGAATCGAAAACATCACCACAAGGATTCCCCTTTTTCTTTGCCGACTGTTTAAGATGAATATCAGTAAATATAAATTCCTTGCTCATTACAATATTGCTTAATCGATGGCATTGATTAATTTCTGGAGCAACAGTTCGCCCTTAGCAGAACTTTCTCCTAAAAACTTTGCAAAATCCTGTGCCATATTTATTTGATGCTCAAGCAATTCATTGGCCTGGATTACCGTTTCGGTTTTAATATTTTTCAGCTTGGTCTCATTATCCTGCAAATCGGTAATATCAACAAAAACACCAACCAGGCTATTGTTCTCCTTTAAGTAATAACACACCTGATGACAATTCAAATGATAATTTGGATAGCGCACCTGATCCTTAACAACCATGTCCTGATTGTTAAGTAACTTTTCAAATGGTGCAGGATCGAGCAAGTATGAAACTGGCTTGCCAATTAACTGATCGCTACAAACAAACATTTTTTTAAAAGCCGGATTCATGCTCGTGATGGTCATTTTATCATCAAGAATTAAAATACCATTGGGATCGTTTTGTAAGAGCAAGTTTGTTTTGTGCTCTGCCAGTCGACGCATATACGGGATACACATGGCCTCCTCTGCAATTCCCTGCAACACAGCAATCGCCTTTAATCTGCAGGTATCGTAACCGCAAGCACCACAGTTTAGCTGATTTTCCGGATCATCCTTACCCGTATTTTTAAGCACGTTTAAAATCTCTTCCTCGCTAAAATCGCTTCTCATGGATGGTTCATCGGCATGAAACCTTGTATGCATTTTCAAACCATCAATCAGCTCAGGCTTTATTCGTTTATCCGACTCCTTATTGTAATTAATAATTTGTGTGCGGCTAAAGAAATTGTTTGCCTTGTTCGGAATGGCAGGTCCGTTTATACAGCCATACTTACAAAACAACGGTTCAATTAATAAAGGATCATCACTTGTAGCGGTATGCTTAAACACATCAACTATTTCATTGGCACCGCTTACCGATAGCACTTTACCGTCCATAAATCCGGTGCCAAATCCTGCAGTTTTTAAAATCCCACCTTCAAGCGGAAACACTTTAGCATCCATTCCGGGGATGTCGTCAAAATCGCTGGCCTCGCAGGCCTCCAGCCGAATGTGCTTTTGTTTGAACAGCTCCAGCAAGTTTTCAAAAGTAATTGCGGCATCCACATCAGCGGCCACTTCCGGTCGTCGTGCCTCTTGCACCTTTGCAATACATGGACCGATAAACACAACTTTTAGCTCCGGATCTTCCTGCTTCATAATGCGTGCATGAGCTTGCATTGGCGAAATAATCGGAACCAGATTCTTTACCTGATCGGGTTGGTACTTTTCAACGTAGCTGACTACAGCCGGACACGAGGTGCAAATGTGTGTTTGTTCGGTATGTTGCTCAATGTGATTTTTAGTGTGATGTGCCACCTGATAGGCTCCTACAGCGGTTTCGGCTACAAAAGAAAAACCCGCAGTTCGTAGTGCTGATGGAATTCTGCTCCGCTCCCACTCTTTATATGCTGCTGCAAAAGATGGAGCAATGGTAGCAGCTACACGTTTACCATCCTTCAAAAAATCAAGAACTTTCTCTAAATCGTGATTATATGTTTTAGCATGCTGCGGACATTCCACCACGCAGGTTCCACAATCGATACATAATTCTGGGATGACCTGTGCCTGACCATTTTCAATTTTGATTGCATTTACCGGACAAACACGCACACAGCGATTACAGTCGCGGCATTTGGCTTTGTTTGTATAAACAACATGCTTGATGGTATTTTGATGACTCATGTTTGCCCTCCCTTGTTTTAATCATACAAATGTATTGGTATCTAACTAAATGCACGCTGCTCTTTAACAGGACACCTATATGTTATTCACCACACTAAAATTGCTCTTACAGCGAATTCCCTTCTAGTTCACCGCTGCTATAGTTCTATTTCAAACGGTTCTTTTGTATTCCAAAAAAGCCGGGGTCGGGCCCTTCATTCCCTTCCCCGGCAAGTTGACTATTATAAAACCTAACCTAAAAATTCACTAAATTCTCACCAACACGCTTTATCTCTTCGTCAAGCACTTTAACAACTTTACCGAAGTCGGCATGCTCAACAATAATGTGATTCACTCTAACAACCGGACCACGATCGCAGCGCTCAAAGCAGAAACTGGCTTTTACATCAACCATTTCTTTCTGTCCTTCAAATCCAACTAAATCCTCTAGTTTGTTTTCAGAAACATACGTGATAAGCTGCTTCAATAAATCCTGCGATCCCTTTAGATAACAGTTGGTACCAACGCACACACATACCTCGATTTTTGGCTCTTCAGTATCGCGAATTAATAATGGCTCTGAAACCATTCGCTTGCGTGTAGTATATTTTGTGTGTAACAATCCATGCGCTTTATGGCCCCCAATGGCTCCCAGCTTGTTCTCGTATAAATCATTAACATAAGGATTGTCTTGTGGTTTGTGCAATTGCAATTGTTTGTCGCAATTAAAGATGCCACGCGTTCTTTTCTCCTTAAAGTCTTTATCGAAACTAACAGGCTGACCGCCGCCAACAATACATCCACCAGGGCAAGCCATCACTTCAATAAAATCATAATCAGATTTACCGGCAATAATGTCTTTGCACATTTGGCGAGCATTGCTCAAACTATGCACCACTCCAACCTTCAATTGTGCCTCACCAACTTCAACACTGGCTGATCGGATACCGTCGGTACCGCGCACCATTTTAAAGTCAGTATTCTTAAGTTTCTCGCCGCTTAATTTTTCATAAGCATAACGCAATGCTGCTTCGGTTACACCACCTGAGTTTCCAAAGATTACACCACCACCTGTTTTAAATCCAAGCGGTAAATCAAATGAATCAGGGATTAGCTCATTAAACATAATACCCGCCTCAGCAATCATTTTCGAAACCTCGGTTGTGGTGATTACGTGATCAACATCAGCTATTTCCTCTTTTGTAAATTCAGGTCGTTTTGCTTCAAACTTCTTTGCTGTGCAAGGCATCAACGAAACAACAACCAAATCCTTCTGATCAACTTTAAGTAATTCTGGCAACATTTCACGGGCAACACTACCAAACATTTGTTGAGGAGATTTACAGCTCGATAAATTCGGTAATAGCTCAGGGAAGTATTGCTCGGTAAACTTCACCCATGACGGACAGCAAGATGTAAATAGCGGTAACTTGTCGCCAGTTTGCTTGCGCTCTATCAATTCTGTAACCTCCTCCATAATGGTAAGGTCGGCTGCAAAACTGGTATCATAAACCTGATCGAAACCCATTTGCTTAAGCGCAGCAACCATTTTACCAGTACTGATTTCGCCCGGTGCATAACCAAACTCTTCGCCTATAGCCACTCTTACAGCCGGAGCAACCTGCACAACAACTGTTTTAGTTTCATCCTGAATGGCATCCCAAACCTCATTCACTTCCGGCTTAACAGTTAAAGCACCTACCGGACATACACTTACACATTGCCCGCAGTTGATGCACTCAACATCAGCCAAACTTTTGCAAAAGGCTGGAGCCACAATGGTATCCGCTCCACGGTTTACAAAATCGATTGCCCCAACACTTTGGATTTCTTTACAAACGCGAACACAGTCGCCACACAATACGCACTTGTTTGGGTTGTGCACAATACTGTCAGACTTGGTATCAACTTCGTAATGCTTGTTGGTTTGCTTAAAGCGCGACTCCGTGATTCCCATTCTTCTGGAAAGATCCTGCAATTTACAGTTGTTGCTACGGGCACAACTTGGGCAAGAAATCTCATGATTGGCAAGCAGCAGCTCCAGATTCACCTTTCGTATTTGGCGTACCTCTTTGGTGTTGGTCTTAATTTTCAATCCTTCCTCAGGAACAATGGAACAGGTAGCCTGAATGCCTCTGTTCTCCACGTCGCAAACGCATAGACGGCAGGCGCCATATACGCTCAGTTCTGAGTGATAGCAAAACGTTGGAATTTCAATTTTTGCCTTTCGGATTATTTCCAGCACATTCTTTTCATTTTCGATGGCAACCTGAATCCCATCAACGTGCATATATTTTTTAGTTTCCATTTTTGTTTCTTTTTTTGATTGATTTTTGTTTTCCTTTTTCAATCCTTTAATCCTGATTTCCCAGTGGTTTAGAAGCCAATTACAGCATCAAACTTACACGTGGTATTGCAAATACCACACTTTGTGCAAACATCAGCATCAATAACATGTACCTCTTTCTTGCCACCGCTTATTGCATTTACCGGACATTTGCGTGCACATGCTGTACAGCCAATACATTTCTCCGGATCAATCTCAATATTGGCCAATGGCTTACACTTATTGGTCGGACACTTTTTATTATTGATGTGCTCCATATATTCATCATGAAACTTACTTATGGTTGACAGTGCTGGACTTGGGGCTGTTTTACCCAATCCACATAGTGACGCTTTTTGTACAACTGTACCAACTTCGATCAAGCGATCAAGGGTTTCCTGAGTTGCATCTCCATCAATAATCTCATCAAGCATTGATAACATTTGCTTGGTACCCTCGCGACACGGCACGCACTTTCCACAGCTTTCGCTTTGTGTAAACTCCATGAAGAATCGAGCCACCTGCACCATACAAGATTCCTTGTTCATTACAACCAAACCACCGGAACCTACCATGGCACCTTTTGCAAGCAAGTTGTCATAATCCAGGGGTAAGTCAATATCCTCTTCGGTTAAGCAACCGCCGGATGGACCACCAATTTGTACGGTCTTGTAACCTTCGTTTGTGATTTCGCCTTTGCCATTGGTTACACCGCCGCCAATCTCATATACAATCTCGCGCAAAGTTGTACCAAATGGCACCTCGATTAAACCGGTATTGGCAACATGACCAGTGAGAGCAAATGTTTTGGTTCCTTTTGACGACTCAGTTCCATACTGGTTGAACCAATTGGCACCTTTATAGATAATCTGAGGAATAATTGCCAATGTTTCAACATTGTTAATAACGGTTGGATGTCCCCATAAACCTTTTTGAGCAGGGAAAGGTGGTTTTGGTTTTGGCATGCCGCGCTTTCCTTCAATGGATGCCATAAGAGCCGTTTCTTCGCCGCAAACAAATGCACCGGCACCTTCCATCACATGAATATTAAAACTCAATCCACTACCAAAAATATTGTCGCCCAATATGCCACATTCTGTAGCATCCTTAATGGCTTTGTACATTCTCTCAATAGCCAAAGGATATTCTAAACGAACATACACATAACCTTCGTCGGCGCCAATGGCACGTGCGGCAATCATCATCCCTTCAATAATTCGGTGCGGATTACCTTCCATCAGACTTCTGTCCATGAATGCACCCGGATCGCCCTCATCACCATTACAGATAACGTATTTCTTTTCGTCGTTTTCAACCCGGGTTAGTTCCCATTTTCTGCCAGTTAGGAAACCACCGCCTCCACGACCGCGTAAACCTGAAGACATCATCTCGGTACAAAGATCTTCTGGTGTCATGTTAGCATAGGCCTTAAAAGCACCACGGTATCCGTCGTGTGCAATGTATTCACCTATGTCATCAGGATTAATACGACCACACTCATCGAGTACTAAACGCAATTGTCTTTTGTAAAAT
>JBFHES010000171.1:0-10265 GCA_041584015.1 Bacteroidales bacterium | reverse complement strand
TTTCGTTTTTCCATCCTGTGCATTCATTAACACCTTTGCTTCATCGCTTAAAAACACACCTTGATGAAACCAAATTCCTACGTATGATTTGAAAGCTGCCAAACCGACTACATTCTTTTTATTGAATGTGTAAGCAGGAGCACCCCATTTTACAGTTTCGCTAAGTTCTGTATCTAGCAGAATTGACCTTAAAAGTTCCAGCTCGGCTTGTTGCTCCGGGTGTCCAAGAATATAATCATCAACGGTGGTGTATCTTTTCATTTTCTTTATTTCTAGATTCACAAAATTACTAAACTTCGAAAATGCAAAAAAGTTTGATCTGGTCATTCCTGTATCTGGCATCTAATAAAAATTCCATATTTTTGCCGCAATTATGAGTGTAACAATTTTAGGAATAGAATCATCATGCGACGATACGTCTGCATCGATTATAAGAGACGAAGTATTGCTTTCAAATTTCATTGCTAACCAAGCCATTCATGAGCAATACGGTGGCGTGGTTCCTGAGCTGGCTTCACGCGCACATCAGCAAAATATCATTCCTGTGGTTGATGCAGCAATAAAAAATGCTGGTATCACTAAGGAAGAGATTGATGGGATAGCTTTTACAAGAGGGCCAGGCTTGTTGGGATCTTTGCTTGTTGGAACTTCGTTTGCCAAAGGTTTTGCTCTTGCCAATAAAATTCCACTCATAGAGGTGAATCATTTGCACGGACATATTCTGTCTTTGTTCATCAAGGAGACCATAGAGGAGAACAAACAACCAAATTTCCCTTTCTTGTGTTTGCTGGTTTCTGGCGGGCATTCTCAAATTGTTGTTATTCGTGACTTTTTTGAAATGGAAATAATCGGTCAAACCATTGATGATGCTGCCGGAGAAGCTTTTGATAAATGTGCTAAGGTGATTGGTTTGCCTTATCCAGGTGGACCGGTGGTTGATAAATATTCCAAACTAGGAGACCCCGATAAAATTCAATTCAACAAACCACGTATTAAAGGACTCGACTATAGTTTTAGTGGATTGAAAACTTCGTTTTTATATCATGTTCGCGATGAGATGAAGTTGAATCCGAACTACATAAAGGAGAATACTTACGATTTATGTGCTGCCTTACAACGCACCATCATTGAGATATTAATGGCTAAATTAAAGAAAGCGGCGCAGGAAACAGGTATTAATGAGATCGCCATTGCCGGTGGAGTTTCTGCCAATAGCGGATTGCGCAATGCACTTATTGAAGAAGGAGAAAAGCGGAACTGGAAATTACATATTCCGGCCTTTAAGTTCACTACCGACAATGCAGCAATGATTGCGATAAGCGGTTATTACAAGTATCTGAAAAAGGATTTTGTGGATCAGGGAATTGCACCAAAAGCAAGAATGGATTTTTAACCGTGTTACATTTTTGTGCTAAAACAGTATATTAGTCTCTGAAAGCAAATTATCAATAACATGCTAAGCCTTATTGCTAAATGGCTTTTGGGAATAAGTATTGAAAATCTCAAAATTGTAAGATGATGAAAATTAAAAATCTACTAAAGGCAGGCTTTATTTTACTGGCAGCTTTTATGTTTATGTCCTGTGCAAACAACGAAATTATTGATGCTTGCCTAAGCGAGGAAACCTACGGATTCTGGTATGGCTTGCTCCACGGCTTTATAGCACCCTTCGATTTAATAGCTATGATTTTTAGAGACGACATAGTGGTGTTTGCCCCAAATAACAATGGTATTTGGTATTCCTTCGGATTCTTACTAGGTAGCGGAGGTTGGGGCTTTATGGGCGGTAAAGGCTCGAAACGAAGAAAGTAATAACTCAAGTTAGCTTGAAAATATAAAACACAAACATGTTTGTTAAAAGAGATGATGATCCAAAGTTTAAGAAAAAGTGGGCGGATCAAAGAAGAAATAAATGGTCGTATATGCTTAGGGTAGGTGTTTTGCTGTTTGGTGTTGCGGGCGGTAGTTTTACTTATCTGGCTATGGTTCTTCTCGATCAATATATTTTTTCATGGCTGGGTTATTTTGTGAGCGTATTGATGTTTAGCTTTTTTGGCTTATTTACAGGTTTCAGGGCTTTCAATAATAACGAGAAGCGTTACCAACAAATTCTTTTCTGGGAAAAGGAAGAGAATGCACTTGAATAAGCTTGCTACTGTTGGTCTCTTTTATCGTGAAAGCAAGATTTAACGCCATGTTTAGTAATTTTACTTTTAAAATATATCTTTGCAAATAAATAGAAACGATTAAAAAACTAATAATGATGAAAAGAATTTCAAGTGTATTAACCCTGCTACTTTTAGCTCTTGTAAGTGTAAATGTTGTTGCGCAGGATAAACCTGCATTTATGGGTTACTTAACGCTAACAACCGAAGTTGTAGGAGGAGAACTTTCTGCTGCAGAACGTGCGCAGGCTGAGTCAACTATAAAAATGACTTTTGGTGATAAAGTAGTAAAGCAGGTTAACGAAAATATTATGGGTAGTCAAACCATGATAGTCTTTGAAGACTCAATGATTATGTTGGCCCAAGGGATGGCTTTTGGAGCAAACAAGGAAGAAATGGAAAAAATGATGGGTGCTGCTTCTGGAGACGAGGAAGAAGAAAAAGCTCAGATTGATTATATAAGTGAGTATAAGACCATTTTAGGCGTTGACTGTAAAAAAGCAGAAGTTACCTTTAATGAGAAAATGATTATTGTTTATTATAACGACAATGTTTTTGTGGAAGAATTTATGCGTGAGCCTTATTTCAAAGAAATTTCTGGACTTGCAATGGAATACATTATTCCTGGGGAAAACGGTGAAGAAATTATTGTAAAGGCAACTGAGTATAAAGCAAAAAAGAAAATGAAAGCGAAACTGTTTCAAGCACCTGCTGGAACAGAGGTAATGACTTTAGAAGAACTTCGTGCCAAGATGGGACGATAAACTATAAAATATTCTTGTTAAGTGTCCTGGAAATTTTATCATTTTCAGGACATTTTTATTTATTGATATCATTTAATAAAGCAATTGTAATTGCGATATTAATTTCTGAAATTTGTGCTTGCAATTTCGCAAACAGAACAGGTACTATTTGAATGGCAAAAAAACGAGTAAAACCCACTAAATCTTCAAATAAGAATATTGTATCATCCTTGAACACATTCTTTAATGATAAGAGATTCCAGGTAAGTTTTGGGATTTTTCTGATCATGTGTTCTTTCATTTTGCTTTTGGCGTTTGTTTCGTTTTTATTCACCTGGAAAATTGATCAGGAGTTCGTATGGTCCAATTTATTCGAAAGTCGCGAAATGCAGGCGGAAAACTGGTCGGCTAAAATCGGTGCAATTCTCGCCAATCAATTCATGAATAAATGGTTTGGTTTAGCGGCCTTCTCAATTCCATTCTTATTATTTCTTTATGGCTTCAAACTATTGAAAGTGCAGCTGTTGCCAATCGGCAGAACCACACGTCATACCATCTTTATTACTATTTGGCTATCCATCTTCTTAAGTTATTTATTTAGCGATGCAGGCGGATTTTTAGGCAGTGGACCGGGTGGAGGACATGGTATTAATATGGCTGGCTGGTTAAATAATCTTATTGGTAAAGTAGGATCCGCTTTTTTACTGATTCTGATATTGTTTGTTTTTCTGGTGTTTAGCTTTAAGGGATTCTTGCCGTTTGTTAAAGGTTTACTATTTAAAGGCACGGCATTAGTCGATAAAAAAGTGAAGGCAGCCTCGACGTCAGGCAAAGCTGCTAAGACGGCTAAAACAGATTCAAGCGATAAAGGCAAAGAAGACATGCCGCTTGCATTTGCCGAAGACACACCCCTCTCCATTGAGATTAGTGATAACGAGCTAAGCACCGATTCATTTTCTGAATCAAGCAAAGCTGCTCTTGATAATGATATCTCTGAAGTTGAATTTAATCAGGATCTGGATACCTTACCCGAACCTAAGGTATCTGAACCCATTAAGGCCGACGCTTCTTCTGACGAGTTTACGGTTGTGAAAAAGGAAGAAAAGCAGGAGGAGCTGAAAGAAAATAAAGGAACGAATCCGTTGGAGGAGTTAGGAGAGTATGATCCGCTTCTGGATTTATCGAATTATAAGTTTCCTGATTTTTCATTATTGGAAGATCACAAATCAGAAAATTCTGAAGTTAGCAAGGAGGAGCTGGTTTCGAATAAGAATAAGATTGTAGAAACGCTCTCACACTACAAGATCAAGATCGAGAAGATTAAAGCTACCATCGGACCAACAATCACCTTATATGAGATTGTTCCGGCACCGGGTATTCGAATTTCTAAAATTAAAAACCTTGAGGATGATATAGCACTAAGTCTTGCTGCATTAGGTATTCGTATTATTGCGCCAATTCCTGGTAAGGGTACCATTGGTATAGAAGTGCCTAATCAGAAGCCTGAAATTGTATCCATGCGCTCGATTATGAGTTCGGTAAAGTTTCAGGAATCAAAATATGAATTGCCAGTAGCCATTGGTAAAACCATCTCAAACGACACCTTTGTTTTCGACTTAACAAAAATGCCTCACTTGCTGGTTGCTGGTGCAACAGGGCAGGGTAAGTCAGTTGGACTAAATGCAATTCTAACATCATTATTATATAAAAAGCATCCATCCGAATTAAAGTTTGTACTGGTTGATCCGAAGAAGGTGGAGCTTACATTATATTCAAATATTGAAAAGCATTATTTGGCTAAGTTACCTGATGCAGAAGAAGCTATTATCACCGATACGCAAAAAGTGGTACATACATTAAACTCACTTACCGTAGAAATGGATCAGCGTTACAATTTGTTAAAGTTGGCAATGGTGCGAAATATCAAGGAATATAATGCAAAGTTTAAAGCACGCCGCCTGAATCCTGAAAAGGGGCATCGCTTTTTACCTTATATTGTTTTAGTGGTTGACGAGTTTGCTGATTTAATCATGACGGCTGGCAAGGAAATTGAAGCGCCTATTGCTCGTATCGCCCAGTTGGCAAGGGCTATTGGAATTCATTTAATCATTGCGACACAGCGTCCATCAACAAATATTATTACCGGATTGATTAAAGCGAACTTCCCTGCTCGAATTGCTTTTAGGGTGTCTTCGATGATCGATTCACGTACAATTCTTGATTCACCTGGTGCCAATCAACTTATTGGTCGTGGTGATATGTTGATATCAACAGGAGGCGACATGGTGCGTTTGCAATGTGCATTTGTTGATACACCGGAATTAGAAAAAATTACAGATTTTATAAATCAGCAACAAGGCTACCCAACTGCACATATGTTACCGGAATATGTTGAGGAAGGAAGCGGATCGGAGCTGGGTGAGGTTGACCTCTCAAAAAGAGATGAAATGTTTGAAGATGCGGCCCGATTGGTGGTTATGCATCAACAAGGTTCTACCTCACTTATCCAGCGTAAATTTTCAATAGGATATAATCGGGCGGGACGAATAATTGATCAATTAGAAGCTGCAGGGGTAGTGGGATCTTATGAAGGAAGTAAAGCGCGTCAGGTTTTATATCCGGATGAGTATTCTTTGGAACAGTTCTTGAATACTCTGTAACTTTGTAAAAAAATGAAGATGAAAAAATATTTTGCTTTAATAGCTATACTGAGCCTCGCTGCAGGCGTTTTTGCACAACAAAACAAATATCCCCAAATAAAAGATCCGGCTGCCAAAGAGGTGCTGGATAAGTTAGTAGAGAAATCAAATACCTTTAAAACGGTAAAGTCGAAATTCTCATTTACACTGGAGAATTTGCAGGAGGACATCAAGGAGGAATACCTTGGTGAAGTTTCTTTTAAGGGCGATTCTTATCGATTGAATTTAATGGGCTTGGAAACTTATTGTGATGGAACCACTATTTGGTCGCATATTGTTGATGCAGATGAGGTAAATATATCTAACCGCGACCCCAATGATAATTCATTTATGAATAATCCAAAGAAGATTTTCTCAGGATATCATGAAGATTTTAAATACAAACTGGTTGGCGAGCAGAAAACAGATGCGCGTGTTATTGTTCAGATTGAGCTGTACCCGGAGCATTTAGAGCAAGGCTTGCTTCCTGATGAGGAATCAGCAATTGATTACAGTAAAATTCTATTAACAATTGATAAGAGCAAGTACGAACTAATGTCAGTGAAGTACTTTGGGCAGAATGGCTCAAACTATTTTATTGAGGTTTCAGAGTTTGTTACCAATACTGCTATTCAAGATGATTTCTTCGTGTTCGATCCACAACAATTTCCTGATGTGGAATTAGTTGATTTGCGCGAAGAAGAGTAAGCTGATTGCGCTTATTCCTTTTCGGGACCGGCAACAACATAGTACATCGAGTCAGGGTTTAAATAATCCTGAGCCAAACTTATTAATTGGTCAGCTTTTGTTCTTCTTATCGTGCTGGCCATTTCTGTGATGAACGAGAAATCAAGATCGAATTCGATTAATGAGCGGTAACTTTCAGAAGCAGAAAAGGGACCATCCACGTTTCTAAGCAATTCTCCCATCATATAACTTCTTACCCGATTTAGTTCTTCCTGCGGAATTAACTGATCGTTCAAGAGTTGCATTTCTTTCTTGATCTCAGTTAGGGTTTGCTCGCCAAACTCACTTCCAACTTCAGTGGCCACGGTAAAGTAGCCGGAGTTCTTTAAGGAGATTAGCAAAGAGTTAATGCCATAGGTGTAGCCCTTGTCTTCGCGAATATTATTCATTAAACGCGACCCAAAGTATCCGCCCAGCACTGTATTTAAAACTTTAAGTCTGGCGTAATCGGGGTGTTTCTTGTTGATCATTGGTTTTCCAACCCGAATTGCTGATTGCACGGCCGCACTTTTAGCAACGTAACTTTGCTTTTCATTGGACGAAGCAACGCCTACACTATTATTTGCCGATGTTAGCGCTTGATTTCCAAAACTGTTTGAGAATTCGTCGGTAATAATAGATTTAACCTTTTCGGTGATTTTGCCTGCAACAATTATTTTACAATTTTTCGAACTATAGTGATGGTAAAAGAATTCGTGCAGTTTATGACTGTTTACTTTTTTGAAATCTTCAATCTTTGCCGATACTCCGTATGGGGAATTTGTTCCGAATATTACTTCTTGAAATTTTCGGGCCGCAAGTACTTTTACTTTATCACTATCGACGATAAACTGCTGGCGTCGTTTGCTCACCAGTGTTTCAAATTCATTCTCAGGAAATACCGAATAATTGATCACATCTTTGATAATTCCAATGGTCTCCGGAAGGTATTTTGTTAGCGTGTACAGGGTAATAGAAGCACTGTCTTTATCAATCTGTGGATGCAGGTAAGCTCCGTAGAAATCAATTTTCTCTGATAATTGAGCAGAGCTATAATTTGATGTTCCTTCGAGCAACATGGCATTGGTAAGTGAAGAAATAAGAGGTGCCGGTTGCTGCCAAACACCAGCCTCAAAAATGAGTTCCACCTTCACAACATCTTGAGAACCCGCATTGAGGTAATGCACCTGAATCCCATTTTCAAGAATGGATGTTTCAATGGTTGGTAGCTTAATTTCAGTGATTTCATGAAAAACCGGTGCAATAGTTCTATCGAGTGTGCTCATAAAAATGTTCCCTTAATTTTGTCTAAGTTTTCAGCTTGCCTGTTATTTATCTTATGTAATATCCAAAACCCCATTCAACAAAGTCGGCAACGCCAAGGTGGGTTTTTAAACTGAGGTTTGCTACCAGATTATTCTCAAAATAGTATCTAAGACCAAAACGACTATAAACATGCCCATCTGTGTTATGTTTCAAGAAAAGATAATATCCGGTGTTTACAGTAAATACCATATTCCCAAAAACCAAACCGTAGCCAACATGAATTCCTTGTCTGAAGTTGTTTGCCGGATCTGATGTGAAATTAGCTTCTTTGTCTTCAACAGAAGTAAGTGAACCATCATAAAAGAAATCCATTCCTACACCAAGCTGTTTCTTAAGAAATCTACGCTCGTAATTTATGGTACTTGAAAATGCAGAAAATGTCTTGGGATTTGAGACTGATATTTCTTTCCAGCCTCCAGCTATCACCACCAGCCATTCACCTCCGTTTAAGCGTGTAGTTTTCTCTGGTAGCTTCATCGATTCCTTTCTGGAAGCATCAAAGCTAAGCGCCATGTTAAGAACCGCCTGATTGATTCCCAGATTAGGTTTCTTAACTGACCCGTTTGAATAATGAAGAAGCGCGATCCCATAATTAAACTTATATTTTGGCGATATTTGATGACTTAGTCCTACTCCAAGTTTGAGGTAAGCATTTACCCGCGATCCTGCTACGATATTATAATAGTTTTCGGTGGTGTTGAAAACTTTAGTAAAGTAGGCAAAGCCGAAGGAAAAATTATAGTCGAGTAGAAAACTTTTGCGCTGTATGATTGGAATTTGGATAACACCAAACAAACTATGGGCATCTCCAAGCACTTCTTTGTACTGAAAGTTAGTGTAGTTGTAACCAAGGCTAAGCCATGGAAAACGATAACCGGAGTGCCAATCTTTTGCTCCATCTAAACGTTTGCCAATGGTGAGTTCATAAACGGGTGTATGTCCTTTCTGCAGGTATCTAACTGGTGGATGATGCGGAACAATGAAGCCATAATGAAATCGAGCAGTAACAACATAATCCTGTACGTTCTCCAATTTTAATTGTCCGCTAAGCTGCCATGAGCTTAGGAGCATTGTTAAGAATAGAAGCGATCTTGTCAATTTCACGTGAATGCAATTTAAAGTCAAATATTACAAAAGTCGTTCACCTAATATCAACCTGTTAGGTGCCGGACGCATTGCAAACACAAAGAAACATAAAGAATGAAATGAAACGCACACTTTGTATTAGTTTTTATCGCCTATCATTAAAAATGTGTACTTGCCTTTTTTAGCGATTCAATTGCTGTTTTTATTTTAGGTAAAGCCGTTTCTAAAACAGATCTTGGACAGGCAACATTCATTCGCTGGTATCCTTCGCCGCCCGGTCCAAACATCTGTCCATCGTTCATGGCAAGCCCATTATCAATCATCAGGTTCTTCAATTCTTCATTGGGTAGGCCAAGCGCTTTAAAATCGATCCATACCAAATAGGTTGCTTCTGGTATCATCACCTTTAGCATTGGAAGGTTTGCCTTTATATACCTATCTACAAAATCGATATTGCCTTTCAGATAACTAAGTAGTTGTTCCAGCCATTCGTCTCCATGATTGTATGCGGCTTCGCATGCTTCATTTCCAAGTATGTTTCCAAGGCCAATATGAACGGTTCCTAATTTTGCCTGGTATTTTTCTCTAATTTCTTTATTCTTAATAATTACGGCCGATGTTGAGAAACCGGCCATGTTAAAGGTCTTGCTGGGAGCGATAGCGGTAATTGTCAGATCGGCAATCTCATCATTCACCTTGGCAAGCGGTATATGCTTATTCGGTTTCATAATAAGGTCTGAATGAATTTCATCACTAAGTACAAGCATGTTGTATTTAACTGCAATTGCAGCTAACTTATTCAGTTCCTCCCGCGTCCAAACGCTACCACCCGGGTTATGAGGGTGGGAGATGATTAACATTTTTGCTCCGTTAGCTGCCTTGGCTTCCAGGTCTGCAAAGTCCATGGTATATCTGCCATTGTCCAGAATGAGTTGATTCAACTCAAGCTTTCGACCTTGATTCTCTACAATGTCGAAGAAAGGGAAATAAACAGGTGGTTGAATGATGATACTATCACCTGGTTCGGTAAAAGCTATTACTGACAATGAGCAAGCAGGCACCACGCCGGGACTAAAGCTAATCCAATCTTTTTCAACTAACCAGCCGTGACGGCGGTTTAGCCAATTGATGATGGATTGAAACCACCGGTCTTGTCGCATGGTGTAGCCAAAAACTTCATGATCCAATCGCGCTCTAACAGCATCAATTACAAAATCAGGAGTTTTAAAATCCATATCGGCAACCCATAAGGGAATCAAGTCTTGCTTGCCATAAATCATCTCAAGGCCATCAGTTTTAAATGCTCCTGTTCCTTTCCTGTCAACTACTTCGTCGAAATTATATTTCATGCTTTATTTTGTTTAGGTATCAATACTGCAAATAGCATATAGTATCAAATCACGGGTAGTTCGTGAAACAATACAGCATTTACAGATGAATGTGTTTAAACCGATTTACTCTCCTGTTTGTTTTTGGATGAATCGATTTAATAGTTCCTCATCGGAAGTATTGGTTGTAGTTTTTACTTCGATCAAACGCTG
>JBFHES010000170.1:0-10339 GCA_041584015.1 Bacteroidales bacterium | reverse complement strand
CCTTCCGGCCAAATAAACAATTATTAATCCTCCCGAAAAAACGACCCAAATAATGAATCGTAAAATTTTTAATTTCCTGAGCCCAAAAACATCTCGTGCGGCAATAAATGCAATAATACTTTCATCTCCATCACTTATATAATAACCCAGTATTTCTAGCCCTTCTTGTTTAAATCTTACCTCTTTAGCTGCCTTAACTTCCTGAATTAATTGTTTGCTAATTGTTAGCGATTTATCTTCATCAAGGTCAAATATTTTGTTGTCGTCTAGGTCGTAAATAATTACGTGCTCGCCAGGTAATTCGTTCGGACTATTCCGCTCAATTTTTTTTAACAGTGTCTGGTCTATTTCTTCAACAGATATTAGCAAGTGCACAAAATACTTGGCCTTGTTGGTTAAGCGTGCGTAGAATTCCTCTTCTCTAAAATTTGAAAATGCAAGGTATATAGCCAGCATGGCAATTGCATAAATACAGGCAACTATTGAAGTAAATTGTAAGGTTAATCTATTTCTTATCTGCATAATTAATCTACTTGTAACACATATCCTAGTCCAACTCTTGTATGTATTAATTTATCCGATTCTTTATCGTTTATTTTTTTACGCAAAAGATTAATGTACACATCAACTACATTGGTACCGGTATCAAATCTTATGTCCCAAACTTTTTCAGCAATTTCCGATCTGCTTACCACACGGCCAGCGTTATTCATTAAAAACTCAAGAAGTTTAAATTCCTTTGCTGTTAGATTAATGTGCAGTTCATTTCGTTTGGCTGTTTTTTTATTTATATCCAGTTCCAGATCGCCAATTTTTATGGTTGTTGATGTTTGTACTTTTCCAGAACGTTTACTCAGAGCTCTAACTCTTGCCAATAGTTCAACAAACTCAAAAGGTTTCACTAGATAATCATCAACGCCTGCATCAAATCCTTTCACCTTATCGTCCGTAGTGCCAAGAGCAGTTAACATAAGTATAGGTACCTGATTGTTTTGTTCTCTTAGCTTTTTGCATAGTTCCAAACCGTTTAAGAGTGGCAAAATAAGATCCATTATAATTACATCGTAATTATTGCTTAGTGCAAGACGGGCACCAAGCATACCGTCATAAGCAACATCAACATCATAGTTGTTTTCTTCAAGTCCTTGTTTCAGGAATGCCGCAACTTTTGGTTCGTCTTCAATTACCAGTAATTTCATTTCCTTCTAGCTGTTTGATAGCAAGTGCTAAACTAATTTTTTATTGAATACCGAATTTGGTCCACTATAATTTTAATCACTTTTTAATATCCCATTAATAGGGCTTTAATTTTTAGGTAGCTATTTCGATGTCTAAAATATTAAATAAATGTTGTAAAAGTATAACAATGAGAATTCTGTTTAGTGCATGGTTTTTAGTTGGTTTGGGGGTTCAATTAAGTGCTCAGATTAGTTCATACAGCATAAATGAACATGACTCTATTTTTGTCTGCAATAGAGAATACATAAGTTTATTTGCTGATGAACAATTTGAGCATGTTAATGCAAATGTTAGCACTATCACAAATTCTCTTGTTTCTACAGATCACTGCTCCGAAGGTTTTCTAGTTACCTTGCAAAATGGATCCATTATTCATTTTTTCAGACTCGACCCAGGGAATGAAGGCGGCCATGTTGGCAACGATGCCGGTATTTTTAAACGAATCAGTTCCGATAATGGAACAAGTTGGTCGCCGCCGGAGCAGATTTACAACGACACCCTTTATGATGACCGAAACATTTATGGAGGCTTAATTGGACAAGACAGCATAATCCTGTTTTTCAGAAAGTATAATGCCAATAATGCTATGGCCATAAGCTATCATACCATGTTGAGCACAACAGGTGGCCAAACCTGGGAAGCACCTGTAAGTTTAAATAAAACACCGAATACATTTTACATGTCGCATCAAATTGTAAAAGTACCGGGTCGTGGTTATATGGCTGCCTTTTGGGGTTACTATTATATCGAACTAAGGTTTTCGCCTGATGGCCTTGATTGGTCGAATATTGGTTATACTTTTGATTACAGGAACACACAGCAATACTATTTAACGGAGGTGTCCTTTGCCTACTGTGGCGATGGTCGCTTAATTGGACTCGTTCGTGATAAAAGAAATATGTACGGCTCAACAATGTTGCATGTTGCATCCAATGATTATGGTTATACCTGGTCAGAGCCTGCATCAACAAATATTGGCTACCCTTTCCCTTCCGGCAATCCTCTTATTTTTTATGATAACCAGCATGATGAGGTTTTTGTTGTAGCTACCGATAGGAGGCATTATATTGGAAATCCATATTATGCAGATCAGAGTAAAATTTGGATTTACAGAAATAAACCCGAAGCAATTCTTTCGAACCCATTGGGGTTTCACCTAACCGATACCATCAACAGACCATTTTATAACTATCATATGTTTTATGGATATCCAACATTTACACGTAAAAGCGATGGTGACTATTTGATTGTGTTTACCGATTGTTTTAAAAAGGCAAATAAAAAAGAGGATGCAGATTTGTTTCAATTCAACATCTCCTTCGAAACTGTATCTGCTAATGCATCGGTGTTTGCCTGGAATACAGGCGATGATGCTAAAAGTATATTAGTAAACGAATCTGGATATTATAAGGTAGAGCAAGCAGATACGCTCGGAGGCTTTTCAATGGACAGTGTATACGTATCCATGACAAATTTTGAAATTGAAACCGATGTTTCAGCAATTATGCAGGGTGAGACACTAAATGCAAGTATTACACCTCATTTGTCCAATACGAATACCAACATAGAATGGTCGAATGGCGATTACGGTGCTTTCACTCAATATACGCCGGCATCATCGTGCTGGTTAGCTGCAACTGTTAGCAATGAACATATTGCTTGCGCAGATTCTGTTAGAATTTTAGTTGGTATAGACAGGCATACACGCGATATAAATTTTAAAAATGCACAAGCTTTAATTGAAGGGCAGGAAATTAGTGTAAGTCCAAATCCTGTTGGTATAGATGCTCAAGTAACCGTTCCAACAGATGGCCCTGCTACAACAGAGGTATTTTTGTATAATGCAGCCGGAGATTTTCTTAGGTCTTATCAAGCAATAAATGGTCATTTTGTATTGAATAGAAACGGATTGGCCGCTGGTAATTATTATTTGCTTGTGCACGCCTCAGGCCAGATAAAAACAAAACAAATCGTGCTTATTTAGTTAATAACAAAGCAACCTTTCTAAGTTCAGTGCGTAGGCTTTTACTAGGAGGAATTTTTCCCAGTTTCCGCCTGACCAAAGTCAAGTGGGAGTTAACTGATACAAAATTGGAGGTTGATATGAATCATGTATTTGTCGCCTTAGCTGAGCAAAGAAAACGCAACCAAAAGCTTGAAGAAGAGTTAGCAGAGCTCAAAAGGGTTTTAAAAAATACCGAAGCAAAATTTCATTCAGAACAAATGATTTGTATGTTTTGCTCTAATAAGAACAGTGTTAATTCTACATCTAAACAATTTAAATTTCAAATAGGAAGAGCTATTTAAGCACTTACTTCCGTCTATCAATAAAAAATAGTTGTTCGTCACAAATTATTTATGCGAGTTTGAATTATGTATAAACTTGCATCGAAATTACAACGGACAATATTATGAATAAGCTATATACCGAACTGGCAAAGCAGCGAAAATTTAACGAAAAATTGCAAGAGGAGTTAAATTCCTTGTCGGAAGAAATTGCCAAATACAAGCGATGGGAAAACCTAAGTTTTGATAATCGCTACGAATTAATCTCAATAAACGAGACTGAACTCGTGATCAAAAAAGTTAATACCGCTCTACAGTAAAATCTTCGTTTGTTAGAAGTAGCAAGCCATTATAAGTGCTATATGAATATTTGAATATCTTTGCACCGAAGTAACAAATGGTGGAAAGAAGAACAAATAGAAGATCGATTCCTCTGACAGAAAAACTCTCGCTTTTCTTTTTAATTGCAGGAATGTTATCCGTTTTAGTTGTTGGATTGTTTGCCTTTTATTCGGCCCGCAATGCAATGGTCAACAGAACATTCGACCAGCTAACCTCCGTAAGAATAGAAAAACAAAAACGCGTAGAGAAATATTTCGAAGATTGTAAGTTAGGCTTGCAATTGCTCGCCAATGAGCTATTAATCGAAGAAGTAAATTCAACAAAACCTATTCCCATTCTAATTAATCAAAGCAGAATTAATAATCTATTCAGTAGTGTTTATATTGTTTCAAACAATCGTGTTTACGAGTTAAACTTAGTAAGTAATAAGATAGACATTAACAAGGATAGCAGCAGGCTTGCAGAACTGCTGCAGATTACCAAGGATAAAATATTAGAGGATGGAAAAGTTCATCTACTGCAGAACGATACGGCAACATTAGGAGTGATTCATGTGCAGCAGGACAATGCAGACCTGCAAACCATCTGTGTAATTATTAATCAGCAAGCCATTAATGATATAATGCTTGATTACAATCCACATAATGGCTTAGGTCATTCTGGCGAAGCATACCTGGTTAATGCTAATTCTATGATGCAAAGCAAATCGCGATTTATCGATGAGTCGGTTGGTGTTATTAAGGTAGAATCGAAAAGTGCGAAGAATGCACAATTGGGTCAAACGGGTATTCAGATTCTCGACGACTACCGAGAGGTAACGGTGTTAAGTTCGTACTCTCCGTTAAACATGTCGGAACTCGGTTGGGTTATTCTGGTTGAGATAGATGAGAGCGAGGCAATGATTCCTGTTTACCGTTTGCGAAATAAAATAATGGTTAGCAGTATAATCATTTCATTGGTGTTGCTTATCTTTTCATTCATCATTTCGCGTAAACTCACCCGACCATTAAAGAGTCTAACCAAACAGGCGGTTGCAGTTGGTAAGGGTAATTACGAAACCATTGCACAACCTGATTCAAACGATGAGATTGGCGACTTAACCCAGTCGTTTAATAATATGGTTAAAGAGTTATCACAAAAGGATGAAGCGCTTAAAGCCGAAAAGATAAAACAACTTCGTGCAATGATAGATGGCCAGGAGCTAGAACGTCAACGATTCTCGCGTGAACTGCACGATGGATTAGGACAGTCGCTTTTTGGTATTAAAATGAAACTGGAGAATCAGTTTAGTTCAGGAGCCGATGCCTTAACTGTTTCTCAAAATGAATTACTCAATAACTTCGACATCACCATTGAGGAGGTACGGCGTTTATCAAATAATTTAAAACCAGCCGTTCTGGAAGAATTTGGAATTGCCAACGCACTGACGAATCTTTGTCGTGAAATTGATGAATCGTCAAGCTTTTCACTTATTTCATCAATAGATGATACAGGAATGAAGTTAGCCAAGCGTTCGCAAACGTATTTGTTCAGAATAGCACAGGAGGCGCTGAACAACATTCAAAAACACGCCAGGCCTACAAATGTTAGCCTTAATTTTTTTTTAGAAGGTAAAAAGGTAGTTTTGAGTATTGAAGATGATGGCTGTGGCTTTGATGTAGAACGTGCACGCGACAAACGAGGCAATGGATTAAACAACATGACCGAGCGCGTAAATCTCTTGAAAGGAACAATACATATTAATTCTGTAGTAAAGCGTGGAACCATTATTACTGTTGAGCTTCCACATAACTGTATGGTTTAATGGATAAGATAAAAGTATTTTTGTTGGATGATCATCAGATCGTTCGTGATGGAATTAAATCATTATTGGCCGAAAACAGCACCATTGAAGTTGTTGGTGAAGCTGAAGACTGTTATCGCTTTTTTGAACAAATAAAAGCCACGCAACCAGATATACTCGTTTTAGATATTTCATTGCCCAAAATGTCGGGAATAGATGTCGCTAAAAAAGTAAAAGAAGCCTATCCATCTATTAAGATCATCATGTTGTCGATGTACACGAACGAAGATTTTATTTTTAATTCGCTAAAAGCAGGTGCTTCTGGTTATCTTCCTAAGAACACAACAAAACGCGAATTGGAAGAAGCCATTTTCGAAGTTAGCGTTGGACGCGAGTATTTCAGTAAAGAAATATCCGAGATTGTTTTAAAGTCGTATGTGCGAAAAGCGCAAGTAGGCAACGATGTAAATAACAGGCAGGATATTGCTCTAAGCGCGCGCGAAATTGAAGTGCTGAAGTTGGTGGCAGAAGGAAAGCAAAATACTGATATTGCCAGCGATCTATTCATTAGCACACGTACCGTAGAGTCGCATCGAAATCACATCATGAAAAAGCTAGGTTTAAGCTCTACCGTTGATCTGGTTAAATATGCAATACGCAATAAAATTATCGAACTCTAATAATCACCTTTCTAGTGTTTAAGTAGCATCCGTAGGGTTATCCGTAGTAATACGGATAGTTAATTCCGCGCTATCTTCCATTGTCTCAATAATTATTATCCCTCACTTTTGAAATGTAATTAAAAAGTGAGATGATGAAGACATTGTACAAATTTTTAGGACTTTTATTAATTGGTCTTATTGTAGGCCAAGGCGCAACAGCTCAGGATAAGGAGAGCAAATTGAAATTGGATTTTGGTGCTGACCTTGTTAGCAGATACATTTGGCGTGGTACCGATTTTGGAAACACACCATCCGTTCAGCCTGGATTTACATTAGCAATAGACAAGTTTGAAATTGGTGCTTGGGGCAACTACGGATTAAGCTCAAATACCGGAAGTTTAGAAGCCGATTTGTTTGCAAGTTACTCCTTCGATTTTGGTCTTGGTATTATTGTTACCGACTATTATTTTCCGGGTGAGTCAACTTTCCTCGACAAAACAACTAACAATATTGTACCTGTGAGAGCTGGTAATTATTTCGATTATGAGAATGCCCACACCATAGAGTTAGGCCTGTCGTATGAGATTAAGAACCTAACTGTTAGCGGATACTATATGATTGAGGGTGATAGCTATGGAGAAGTAAGTTATGCACTTGGTAACACTTCTGTTTTTGTAGGTGCAGGAGATGGAGCTTATACAGTTGATGGCGATTTTAATGTTTGTAATGTAGGCCTCGGTTATTCCAAAGAAGTAGCGGTTAGCGACAAATATAAACTCCCCTTGTTTGGTCAGTTTATTTTGAATCCTTCAACAGAGCAGGTACACCTTGTATTTGGTCTTAGCTTTTAATTTAATCATCAATAAATAGATATTATGTTCGATACAGGTTCAACAACTTTTATGATTCTTTGCACAAGTTTGGTGATGTTAATGACACCCGGACTTGCTTTCTTCTATGGAGGATTAGCAGGGAAAAGAAACATTCTTGGTATCATGATGCAAACATTTGTATCATTAGGTATCACAACAATGATGTGGATTTCCGTTGGATATTCACTTTGCTTCTCTGGTGGAGAGGGTGGAATTATTGGCAACCTTGATTGGCTGTTTTGTAATGCCATACCGTTTGATAACCCATATGGAGGGCCTGAAGGCAAATACCCTGAGTTTATTTTCATAGCTTATCAAATGATGTTTGCCATTATTACACCTGCCCTTATAACAGGTGCCTTTGTTAACCGAATTACTTTTAAATCTTACCTAATATTCCTCGTGTTCTGGCAGCTCTTCGTGTACTATCCGTTTGTGCACATGATTTGGGGCGGTGGACTGTTAGCAGAATGGGGTGTTCTCGACTTTGCCGGTGGTGTTGTTGTTCATTGTACAGCTGGTTTTGCTGCGCTTGCATCTGTTATTTATGTAGGAAAACGTCAGGATCGTGCTTCGCTTCCAAACAGCATACCATTGGTGGCCATTGGTACTGGTTTACTTTGGTTTGGTTGGTATGGTTTTAATGCCGGAAGTGAGTTAGATGTTGATGCTATTTCAACGCTTGCATTCCTGAATACCGACGTGGCTGCTTCTTTTGCGGCAATCACCTGGTTAATTATTGAATGGGTTAGAGAAGGTAAACCTAAATTTATTGGATTGTTAACTGGTGCCGTTGCAGGTCTTGCAACTATTACACCGGCAGCCGGGTTTGTACCATTGTGGGCTGCTATGATTATTGGTATTGCTGCGGGTGCCGTTTGTTATTTATCTGTACAACTTAAAAACAAATTAGGTTGGGATGATGCACTCGACGTTTGGGGCGTTCACGGAATGGGTGGCGTTTTGGGTACGATCTTACTTGGCGTATTTGCTTCATCGGCAATTAACGGCCAGTCTGGTTTGCTCGAAGGTGATAGTGCTTTCTTTTGGAAAGAAGTTGCCGCTGTATTATTAAGTGCAGTATATGCATTCGTATTTACCTATGTTATGTTAATTGTAATTAACTTCTTTACTCCGGTTAAAGTTTCTAGCGAAATGGAAACGCTTGGATTAGATGAAGCCTTGCATGGCGAAAAAGCATACGACGAAGGAGCTTTGTAATCTCTCATACATTTTCAAAGTTACAAGAGGGCCCCAATGGTTATAGAGACTAGGGGCTCTCTTTTTTATTGCTTTTTCTCGTCAATGCAAATGGCAAATGATTGAGCGGTATTTTTATTTTCTGGAGTTGATGAAAGTTTCAATATATCAGCAATTATCGCATTGCTGTTTTTCGCAAATTTTTAACAATTTCGTATGTCAAACAGCTTATTCTTCTGCATCCTTATTACATACTTTTGAGTCTTGTATTATTAATAATCGGACGAAAGTATTTTCTTATAAGGAACCAAATGAAAAACCTGTTCTTAGTATTTAGCTTTGCTTTGTTACTTGGGTTTAACTCAACTGCTCAGCAAACCCTTGGGGTAATGTCAATAGAACCTGCAGCTTATAACGGTTACACTTTGTTTGCTCCATGGAATAATAGCACTACTTATTTAATTGATCTGTGCGGAAATAAAGTGAAGCAGTGGGAAAGTGCCTACATGCCAGCTGCCTCGGTTTATCTGCTCGAGAACGGCACACTTTTAAGAACAGGTAATTTATTTAACACCACCTTTAATGGATCTGGTGGTGGAGGTATTATCGAAAATTTCGAATGGAGTGGTTCTCTGAACTGGCAAATTACCCATTCATCCGATTCCTTCTGTTTGCATCACGATATTGAATATTTACCTAATGGTAATATATTAGCTATTGCCTGGCGTTTAATTAGCTACGAAAAAGCTGTTGCAGCCGGTCGTGATACTGCCTTTCTGCACCCGCATGGAATCTGGTCTGAGCAAATAGTGGAGTTTGAAATAGGCGCCTCGGGTAACGCAAATATCGTTTGGATGTGGGAAGCAGGTGATCACCTTATACAGGACTTTGATAGTACCAAGAATAATTTTGGAGTGATTGCTGATCATCCAGAAAGGATTGATATTAATTATGCTATTCTACCAAATAACCTAAAGGACTGGCTTCATTTTAATGCCATTGACTACAATGCCGAGTTAGACCAAATAGTTGTAAGTGGTATTCGGTTTAATGAGATTTGGGTGATTGATCATTCAACCACAACACAAGAGGCCAAAGGAGTGAAAGGCGGTTATTACGGTAAAGGGGGCGACTTGCTTTATCGTTGGGGAAATCCGGAAGCTTATGGCAGAGGAACGATAAACGATAAAAAAATATTTGGCGTGCATGATGTGAAGTGGATTACAAACGACTGCCCGGATGCCGGTAAGCTTATGTATTTTAATAATGGAACGAACCGACCAAACGGAAGCTATTCTTCTGTAGATATTATTGATCAGCCGGTTGATGCTGATGGATTTTATTTAATTGATCCAAATCAACCATACGGTCCAACTAACTTACATTGGACACATCATCAGCTGGGAACATCGGATGACTTTTATTCAGCCTTTATGGGTGGAGCTTCGCAATTGCCCAATGGAAATATCTTAATGTGCGAATCAATGGAAGGGCGGTTCATCGAGGTTGATGATCATCATCATAAGGTTTGGGAATACATTACACCGGTTAATGAGATAGGGCCAATGACACAAGGTGATGGCGCCTGGGGAAATATGGCTTTCCGGGCAACAAGGCTAAGCCCTGATTACGCTGGCTTTTTTGAGCAAACGCTAATCTCCAGTGGACCAATTGAATTAAATCCGCTGCCCTTGATTTGCGATACAGGTGTAATAACCCACATAGCTACCCATGAATTAGATGATGTGAAGTTGATAAATAATCCTGTTAAGGAGATACTCCATATTGAGAACAATACCGGACAGACTATTGCCATCGATGTCTATAACGCTCTCGGCGTTAAGTTGCAGTCGCATAAAATTGGTGCTGTGACAATTAAGCTAAATGTAGCACAATTGCCTGCTGGCGTTTATTATCTCCGAATGATGAACATCAACAATGGACACCGAACAAGT
>JBFHES010000169.1:0-10346 GCA_041584015.1 Bacteroidales bacterium | reverse complement strand
GTCAAAGGTTTGGGTTTTGTTTGATGCTTACGAAAGCGATTTGCCTTGGATTAAAAAAGGTGATGATATTGAGTTTACGCTTCAATCGGTTCCAGGGAAACAATTTAATGGGAAGGTAACTTTTATCGACCCCTTTATTGATGCTCAAACACGAGTAGCACAGGTACGTGTTGAACTACGAAATACCGATGGTCAGCTTAAACCTGAAATGTTTGCCAATGGTATTCTAAAATCAAATACAGCTCAAAACACCAATGAACTGCTAATACCAAAATCAGCGATTCTTTGGACAGGCAAAAGAGCAGTGGTTTATGTGAAAGTTCCGGATAGAGAAACCAGTTCCTTTATTTATCGAGAGATTGTATTAGGACCAGAGGCAGGCAATTTTTATTTAGTGAGCGAAGGTTTATCTGAAGGCGAAGAAATTGCCATGAATGGCGTATTTAAAATTGATGCAGCCGCTCAATTGGCAGGAAAATCAAGCATGATGAATCCGAGTGGTGGTCAAGTTTCCACAGGACATAATCATGGAGAAACGCCTATGAAAGGAGGAAATGAACATGCCGGGCATGATATGTCAGATGCTAATCTAAAACATGAAACATTTCCTGTTGCAGGTAATTGTGAAATGTGTAAATCAACCATAGAGACAACTGCAAAGTCTTTGCCTGGTGTTAACGTGGCAAATTGGAACATAGAAACTAAAGTCTTACATGTTTCATTCAATGAAGAAAAGAGTAGCCTTTCTGACATTCACAAAGCCATTGCAAAATCAGGGTACGATACCGAACAGGAGACGGCAACTAAAGATGCATACGACAATTTACCTGCGTGTTGTCAATATACAAGAGCTGAAGAAACAGCAACACATGCTAATGTTCAACACGAAATGTTTAAAGTTTCAGGGAATTGTGGCATGTGTGAAGAAACCATCGAAACAGCAGCTAAAGCTCTTGAAGGAGTGAATGAAGCAGATTGGAGTCAGGAAACCAAAATGATTCATGTATCCTTTAATTCAGACAAGGTTAAACTTGCCGAAATACATAAAGCTATTGCTAAGGTAGGCTACGATACCGAATTGGAAAAAGCAGATGATGAAGTTTACAATAGTCTTCCGGACTGTTGTCTATACATAAGAGAATAATATTTTAATTAAAATGGATAAATAATGAAAAACGTAAATCAGTTAGTAGGTATAGCAATAGTTGCCATCCTTTTCAGTGCCTGTGATAAAGAAAATGTAAAACCTGATAAGGATTACCTTACAGATATTGTCGGGAGTTATAGTGGCGAATTTTCTAATCAATTAGATGCTAATTTAAGCAATCCAGGTATTGCTGATGTTATGATTGTTAACGACCAGTTACAAATTCACTGTTATGGTGATTTAATGGATACAATCTTTGTAATGGATGCTTTTGAAAATGGGGATTCGATTATGATTTGTGCAACTGGTGAGACATTTGAACATGAATATGGGCATATGGGCAATGGTGGAAATCACATGATGGATACGCACAATAGTGAATCAGAATGGGAGCATCACATGATTGATGACCACACTGGTGGAGATATGCATTATGGTGGTTTTGACATGCAGATGCACACTTTTGAATATAAATTCAGAATGATGGAAGGTGATTCTGTTTATCATATAATGTTTAATGGTAGTAAAAATTAATAATTAAAGTTACAAAAATGAAAACGATTTATTTAACAATGGTAATAGCTCTAATGAGCTTAACAAGTGCATTTGGACAAGCTAAAACTGAAAAGTTCAAAGTGTATGGAAATTGCGGTATGTGCGAAAGCCGTATCGAAAAAGCTGCAAAATCGGTTGATGGAGTAAGCACTGCCGAATGGGACAAGAAGACTAAAATGATTGAGATTTCATTTGATGCTTCAAAAACAGACATTCATAAACTACATAAGGCTATTGCAAAAGTCGGTCATGATACCGATATGCACAAGGCAAAGGATAAAACTTACAATGCATTACATAGTTGTTGTAAGTATGAAAGAGCGCCTGCAAAAATAGAAGGCCAGAGTGGCCTTAAACATTAATATTATTTAGGGCTGCAGTAATTGAAAATTGTAGCCCTAATTCACAACCGATATCAAGTGTGGTTATTCATAAAATTGGATAGTTGATGAAATTAGTTGTTTCACTAAACCATTCGATCGTTATTATTGTTTTAAATAATTAAACATCAGACAATGAGAAAGTACATAATATTGGTTGGGTTGATTATAGCAACTCTTCCATCAGTTTTATTTGGGCAGAATCCAATACTTATTCCACCACATATATCAGGAACCCAATTTAATTTGAATCTTCAAACAGGAACACATCAATTTATTTCGGGTGTCAACACAAATACCATGGGTGTAAACGGTAGTATTCTGGGACCAACCTTAATTATGGAACAAGGAGATCTTGTAGATATTTTAGTTACAAACTCACTAATGGATACTACAACAATACATTGGCATGGCATGCATGTTTCGGCAGAAAATGACGGTGGGCCTCATACAAAGATATATCCGGGTGCAACATGGAATCCTTCGTTTACGGTGCTGGATCGAGCAGGAACCTATTGGTATCATCCGCATCTGCATGAACAAACCAATAAACATGTGTCAAAAGGAATTGCAGGATTCATAATTGTTAAAGATAGTGAAGAAGCATTGTTAAGTCTGCCAAGAGACTATGGAGTAGATGACTTTCCGCTTGTTATCCAAACAAAGGATTTTGACGCAAATAACGAAATTATTCACGATTCAAATTCGGATGATGTAGCTATGGTGAATGCTACCGTTAATGGCTCACTAAATGTTCCCGCACAGATTGTCAGGCTTCGATTATTAAACGGCTCATCTCAAAGGGTGTTCAATATTGGACTTCAGAATGATTTGTCTTTTGTTATGATAGCATCTGATGGAGGTCTGTTGGAGTCTTCGGTGTCCCTTACACGTTTAAGGCTTGCGCCTGGTGAAAGAGCTGAGATACTTGTTGATTTAGGCTCGTTTGAAGGACAAAGCGTATCCTTGAAAAGCTATGCGTCAGAATTACCAAGTGGCTTATATGGAGCTACCAACCCAGGTATGATGTCAATGATGAGTTTAACGGGGTACAATCCGAATGCTTTGAATGGTTCAGATTTTTCTTTATTGACTTTGAATGTTACAACGCCAACTTCAGCACCTTTAACAACCATTCCTACTTCTTTATCTAGTATTTCTATGTTGGATGAGAATTTGGCGAATGAAACCAGATCATTAGTATTCACTCCTGAGGCAATGGGACCAAATCAATTGAATGGTCACTTTTTGATTAATGGTAATAGTTTCGATATGAATACAATTAACTACACTATTCCATTAAACAATATTGAAATATGGAGTATTCGTAATCAATCTGCCATTGCCCATCCTTTTCATATTCACGATGTACAATTCCAAATCCTTGACAGGAACGGCAATGCGCCGCCACTTGAGGAACAAGGATATAAGGATGTAGTATTGATTCGTCCGATGGAGACGGTTCGATTTATAACTCAGTTTACAACTCATGCAAATAGCACAGTTCCGTATATGTATCATTGTCATATGTTGGTTCATGAAGATGATGGAATGATGGGGCAATTTGTTGTTGTAGATCCAAACTCGATAAGTGATGTGGAACCTGAACTCACGAATAACATAGAGGTGTTTCCTAATCCTGTTATAAATAATAAAACATCTATTAGTCTTGATGAGGAAATTGAATCAATAGTGTTGTTTGATGCAAACGGACGAGTTAGCGATTTGAAAGTCCAACTTTCAGATCCATTTAATTCTACAATTATTTTAAACGATAAACCAAAAGGAATTTACATTCTGCATGTACGTGGAAAGAGAAAGAAACACATAAGTAAAATAGTACTTATGTAAAGTTAGTAAAGCCATCTGTTAATACACAATTATAGCAAATGTCACAAAGCACCTGTATTCATAATCGCAGAGTGACTGAAAAAATTAAACAATACAAAACCTATTATGAAAGAAATTATAAAGTCAATGCTTGTATTGATATTTGTTGCCGGAAGTTATTTGTTAAGTGCACAATGTCTACCGGGAGAAGTGGCAATTGATATAACAATATCAACTGATGATTATGCCTATGAGGGGTATTGGGAGATTGTCCCAAGTGGTAATGCTTGTGGTGTTGGAACAATTGTTTCAGGTGGTAATCTAGCAGTTGGTTGTAATGGAGGAGGTTCGCAAAATCAAAGTCCAGGTGGTTATGCAAATAATGCAACGATAAATGTTGATTCAATTTGTTTAGTGGATGGAGCAACTTATGACCTTGTTTATACCGACGATTGGGGAGATGGAGGATTTGAATTTGAGTTAAGTGTAAGCGGATTTATTATCAATAATTTTCATTCGGTTACAGGAAGTAACCTCACGTATCAATTTGAGGCGAGCGAACCATTTGCCCATGATTTGGGCGTCCACTCTTTATCGTCGCCATCTGTATATGACTATGAAGGTTCAAAAACAATTGCAGGAACTTATTTTAATTATGGAAGTGACACAGTAACTTCTTTGGATTTAAATTATCAAATTAACAATGATCCAATCGAAACCACTTCAATCTCAGGTTTAAGCATTCAAAACTTTGAGGCAGCTACTTTCTCACATGCAACAGTTTGGAATGCCACATTAGGTACATATTTATTGAAAGTTTGGATTACTAATATTAATGGAAATCCAGATATGAATAATAGCAATGATACACTTCAAATGAATATTGAAATAGGTGTTGGGACACCAAATATAATTGATAACTATGTGAATGCAACTACCAATATTGAACAGATTGCTAATGCCTCAAACTCCGTTATCACTCCAACGGATCTTGACTTCCATCCCTTTTTATCTAAGAATCAACTTTGGGTTTTAAATAAAAGGACGGAGTCAATTGGTGGAAGTACGGTTATTATTGATAATGCAGGTGAACTGAATCAATCTTCTATTAGTAAATCAGATGGTAACGCTTGGCATTTCATGTCTCTTCCAACGGGTATTGCGTTCAGCACCAACGGAAATTTTGCAACATCATCCGGTGTTTTTGATGCCAACCATAATGGAGGCGACCCATTTACTGGGCCAGCACTATGGTCAAGTGATTTGTCTATTTATGCGGAGCCATCAGGAGGTAATGGAAGTCACCTTGATATGTTACATGTTTCTCCCTATTCTCAAGGGATTGCTAGTGAGAAAGATAATGTCTTTTGGGTTTTTGACGGGTATGGTAATGATATTGTCCGTTATGATTTTGTTGATGATCATGGACCAGGGAATTCCTTCCATGGCGATGGAATCATTCATCGATACAATGACTTTTCAGTTGCCAAAGATCCAAATAATAAAGTAGTGAGTCACCTTGTCGTAGATGATGGCTGGGTATATGTAGTGGACTATGGGAACCAACGAGTATTTCGAATAGAACTAAATACTGGGAATTTAGGAGGAACTCCTTCATTTGGACCTTTTGAAAATGTTGCTGAATATAAGTATGTTACCGGCTATAATGTTGAAATTATGGTAGACGCAGGCCTGGTTGAACCTGCAGGAATCGATGTCGTTGAGAATAGAATGATTGTGAGTGATTATTCAACTGGTGAGATTATTATTTATGACATTTCAGTTTCACCTGCACTTGAGCTTAGTCGCATTGGTACATTAGCACAGGGGATAATGGGTATTAAAATTGGTCCGGATGGAAGAATATGGTATGTTGACTATGATGCAAATACGGTCAATGTTATCAATGCAGAGGCACTTGGTATTGAAGATAATCAAGTATTAAGCAATATTCTGGTCTATCCAAACCCTTCTTCAGGAACCGTGAATATACGGACTAACTCAGAAATTAGTAAAATTGTTGTATTGAATGTACATGGTCAGACGGTTCATGAACAAATAAGTGATACTGGAAATAACTCAAGTTTCACCATTCAAAAAAGTGGATTGTATTTGATGAATGTTCTTAGGGATGGTCGAAGAATCCATCAAGAGAAGATTGTGATCTATTAATTCCTTTTAATTTCAAGAAGTAATTTCTACTGATTACAATATTTGAGTTTAACTTGACTTTTTTAATCATATATTGAATATGTTTTACTTCCTCCCGTTCCGTTTTTTAATCCCTATTGAAATGTTTTCCAGTAATGGTGTTTGGCTATACGTTTTACCGCTAGCCATCCATTCCTGTAACTCTGTTCTCGAATAGCGCACAGCGGAACTGTTCGGCAACTTATGGAATGGGATTTTATTTAATGATGTCTTTTTTCGAATTGTGTGAATGCTATAACCGGTGAATTCTGCAGCTTGTTCGGCATTCATGAACTCGTTATGTACAAGAGATTCATGATTTTCACAAGATGCTTCCGGTAGATTGCCTTCGACTATATCAAGGCTTTCTTTGCGAGTTGATGCCGAAATGCCTGGGTTAGGTTTGGAATCGTCAGCATGTGGTTCTTCTATAATAACATCTTCATCTTTGCGAATTGAAGTTTCAGTTAATTCACTAATTAAGTTCTCATAGCTTACTCTTTTTGCAATAAAAGTAGTGGCCTGATCAATGGTGAATTTATTAGTAAAGTTTATCACAAGCTCCAGCTCTTCTTGCGAGTAGTTCTGTTTTGAATAGGAGGGAAGTAGCAGATCCTTAATACTCGATAGCTCTGTTATAAGATGCTCTATGTGGTTTTTCTTATATTTCCGTATGATCTCATAATATGCCTGACTGATTCTTATGTAGAGGTTTTCTAAATAACGGTCAGAGCCCGGATGTCTGGTAATTAAATCGAGCTTCTTTTTACGAATGCAGGAAAGAATTTCATATTGAATGTATTCAGTGTTAAGATCTTTGTTGGCTTTGTATGCTTGTCTAATAAACCTGTGATATCGTTTTTCAAATAGGGCTACTTTTTTGCTGACCTCAAGGGCATGTTTGTCGGTGTATGTCATTAGTCTGTTTTGGGTTTTGTCTTTTTGGGTATTAGTAAATTTGAGATCTCCATATCCTTTAGGCTGTCTATCCTTCCGATATACTTATCGGTGGTTGAAATGTTTCCGTGCGTTAGCTTTTGTGATATTACAGCTAGGGGAACACCAGATAATGCCATTACTGTTGCAAAGCTATGACGTGCATGTTGAGTAGTAATGTGCTCTGTAATGCCAACTCTTTGCCCAATTCTGTTGATGTACTTTCTGATTTGCTTATTCGTTTGACTCACTCTTTTAGCAATCTCTTCGTCAGATATGCCGGATGTAAGTATTGGCAATAAGTAATTCTGGTTTGACCTTGGATTCCCCCATTTGTCGATTATGGCTTGCAGGGGCTCTATTATTTGTATCTGTCCTTCGGGCGCTGTCTTATTCGTTAATAAGGTTTTAGCACGTTTAAACTGGATGACATTGTCTTTGATGTTTGAATATTTAATAAGTACCATGTCTTTCGTATTGATACCATTGCCAAAATAGGAGAAGAACCACAAATCGCGAAAGAACTCTTCAGAGCTATCCGGTTCAACCTCGGCTTCTAGCAGTAATCCAACTTGCTCTATAGATAGGGCTTTATATGTTTTTGGAGTATGGGGGATTTGATATTTTCCGCGTCCGAAAGGGTAGTAGTCCTCTTTTACAAAACCTTCTTGAATTGCTTGATTAAATAAGCTTCTTATATTTCTGGCATAAATTCCAACTGTTGATGACGAGCGTCCGTCGTTCATCATTTGCTTTTCAAGTTTGTTGAGAAACTTGACATCAACCTCTTCAAATGGCAAGTTTTGTTTCTTTGTATATTTTTGTATCGCTTTTTTAGCTTGTTTATATGAGTTAGCAGAATTTATTCTTTTTTCTGTTCGAAGCTTTTGCTCATACAAATCGAACATTGAAAAGAGATCATTTTCGGCACTTTTAGTCTGAATACGCGATTCAAACTTCTCAAAGGTAAATACGCCAATACCTTCCAGTATTTCATTTATTTGTTGTTCCAGCTCTCTAATCTGTTTTCTTAGCTTTTTATGTTTCTGTGATATGGGACGTTCAATGTAAGCAAGCCTGAAGTCCTCTTCAGAAATTGAAAGGTTAGTGCTATACCTCTTCTTTTGTTTTTTGAAGAATACGCGCAGCTTGACTGGATAGGTTCCATCCTTTCTTGCTCTTCTTGTATCTAACGATATAGTATAGGTTGCAGCTGAATTAATCATCGTGTTTTTTTTAGTTATGAGCAAATATAGAAAAATTTGCCCACCCATATTGAATTTGTATGATTTTAATACTAGCTGTTATGTCTATTATTACTGAATTACATCATGATATTACTTGAAAAATTTGCCCACTAATTTGCCCACCCATTGATACAAATGGATACAAAAAGGTGTAATTGAATTATTTTAGTATTTTTGTAATATTCATAAAATCAGATAAATAAGTGTTTTTGTGTTGTATTTATTTGTATGTAATTGTACTAATTTGTGATTCATAATCATGAGGTCGCGTGTTCAAGTCACGCTCTCGCTACTTAAAAATCAAGCACTTACAGCGAAATAAGCAGTAGGTGCTTTTTTATTTGCAAGCAATTTGCAAGCAAAAATCCAAAGAATGTATAAGAATTAGCATGGTGAAAATGCCGACAAATCTACAGTAGATGTCATCTGTCTGGTCAGTTTTTGCAAATTTATTTTGAATTGGATTTTGTTAGGAGTTGAAGAGATGTTTATAAGCTTTCCTATTTTGCTATCACAAAACTTCTATTCGCAAATTGGCCATTAGAAAGTTTTACTGAACAATAATAAATTCCGGATTCCCAGCCCGAACAATTTATCACAAGATTTAGCTTAGCATTATTTACCTCGGAGCTGAATAATATCTTACTATTCAGGTCAACCACTTTTATGTACTGACTGTTAACAGGCAGCTTAACTTCAATAGTATTATATGCAGGATTAGGATACAAGGTAACTTCAGGTACTTTAATGCTTTCAGTTGATGTATCTGGTATACGAATCCTTATTATTGGTTCAACATCATGACCATCAAATCCAGAGAACCTTCCTGTAATATAATACCGGTCATTGCCACAAGGTACAATATCATGAACAAAAGTAAAATAACAAGAATTACATTCATCTATGGCAGTTCCCGTGAAAGCCAGAGTGTCGAGGAAACCGTTTATGTCTGCTAGTGCAATTCTGTTTCTTGTGTATCCTTGATAATTAACGAAGCCACCACCAATAAGTAGTTTGTTATGTTCGGTAATACAAATTGTCCTAGATTCATAATGAATAGGAGTACTTCCATAAGTCGTCCAAAGCCCATTTGGGGTTTGAAGATTGTTAAAATTATTGAATGTATGATCAAGACTACCATCAGCATTAATTCTTACGAGTGCCAGATAAAAGTCGGATCTGTTAATTTTAAAAGAACCTCCAACCAAGATTTTACCATCATCCTGAATATAGAGAGGATTTGGCTCCGAGATGAAAATGCTATGAAATGATGTATCAAGAGTCCCGTCATTAAAAATTCTGGCCATAAATGGTGTTGGCACAGAGTCATATTCAGAGAATTTACCTGCAATTATAAATCGATTCGCATCATATTTTAGTATAGTCTTTACAGCTAGATTCGCATCATGATGAAAAGATGTATCGTAAAAACCATTTGCATGAATCTTGGCAATCCTCGTATATCTTCCGTCAGGAAGACCTCCATGGTAAACTGGTCCACTGCCAATGAAGAAACTACCATCACTGTGAATCCCAACGTCGGAAAATGTCCCCCCCCAATCACTTAAGTTTTTATTATCCATGAATGTCTGATTAATTACACCCGTTTCAATATCTATGATACCAAAATGATAAGAATGATAAATATATGCGGCACCACCAAATTGTTTGGCCTGCAATCCGTTCGCATTACCACCATAGAATTCAAAATCACTGGAGTATGTACCATCTTCTAGGACCTTAATAACATCACCTGCTGAACCACTGACATATGGATTTGTAAATCTTCCAAACACTCTAAGAGAAGAGTCTTCTGCCAGAATCACATTATATATCACTCCGGTTTTGTTTTCCCATGGCCAAGAATTATATTCCCTAAACTTATAGGTAGACTCAAAAGACGTATCTAGTTTATAGTTCTGAGCCTGAGAGACAATAAATGCTAATAACATTGCAATTGTACTGCTAAATAAGCGAATAGTTCTAATTGTACTATTAGTCATTTTCATATGAACTGTATTTACCAGAAACCTTTTACTTTATAAAGTTACTTATTAATGG
>JBFHES010000168.1:0-10461 GCA_041584015.1 Bacteroidales bacterium | reverse complement strand
TTGATAGTGATCCAGCCAAGGCCTGACCTGCATGCACATGATGTGTTAAAATTTGGTTTAATAAAACTGAATCAGCCAAAACTGCTGCCAATGTTCCAGCAGGTAGATTATCAAAAGCCATATCGGTTGGTGCAAATACGGTAAATGGACCAGCTCCGGATAAAGCAACTTCTAAGCCTGCTGCTAATACCGCTGTCTCTAGCGTGTTGTGATCTGGTGAATTTACAATAATGTCAACAACTGAGTTAGTTGTAGGACTTACTATAATGGTACCCACCATTCCATTAGCTGCATGCGATCCCACAGAACAATCGTATAAATAAGTTCCTGCAATGCTAAAAACGTGTGTCAAAATAGTGTTTCCCGCAGCAACTGGAGCTGAGTTAAACGACTCGGGGTTATTAAAAGACATTCCGGTAATTGTGTTGGTTGTTCCATTTACATTGTGGAAACCTCCAACGTTTTGCCAAATTACAGTATCTCCTTGATTAATGTTTAATACCTGAGGGGTATAAACATAATTACTGGCATCTACATTATGGACTGTTGCGTTGCTTAAGTGTCCAATAAAAAGAGCGATTAAAATAATAAGTGTTCGTTTCATAATATTCATTTTGTTTAATGTTTTCATAAAAATGTTTAACAGTACGAATATAAACTATGGATTCTGAATATTGTTTAGTCGGTGTTCATTTTATTTTTCTGACAAATGACACGGATCTTCTACTTAAGTGAACATCTTGTTGAACAAGATTAGGTTTGAAATGCACTATAGCAAAGGATTCTTCGAGTTACCTTACAGCATAAAAACCTTGGTAATCGACAAATATTAAAAGACCTACAAGTCTTTAATTTAGGATATTTTTAACAATTACTTCAGGATAAGAAAGTACAAACCGGGATAAGATTCAGGTGTAAAATGGTTAAAGATGCTCTTCGTTTCAATTCTATGATTGAATATCAATTGCGTCCTAAACGTTTTTATGATATGATTGCACTATTTTAGTTGTTAGGTGGTTGAGGCAAATAACCTTAGAACAGGAATGTTTTTGGTAAGTACCTATGGTCGGCCTCTTTTCAAATTGATTTCGTTTGATCGAAAGATTTAGAGAGACCGAGAAGCTGAGAACTTGTTCAAAGATCACTCGGCCGAACTTGATCTTGAGATAAATCAGTAAGTAATTTTAAAAGCAGCATTGATTTTTTTGTTTACTTTCTTTCATCAAGGGAAAATAAGTAAATCGGGTTTGGGCGGAAAGCCCAAGTGATTAATTAATTTGGACAACATTGATTGAATATTATTATTTATGAAATGTTTAAGCACTTGTAAAACAAGAAGCCCATATTTGTGTTTTAAATGATCACATGAAGAAGTCAAGAACGAAAACAATAATCTGGATTAGCGGAATAATAATATTAGCAGGGATAATTATGTCGAATACATTAATATGCAAAACGGAGAAGAAGGATTACAGTGATTCACCAAACTACAAAGATGGCAAATTTAAGAACACCCATCCGGTGGATATGAGCATGAGTTTTAAAGACATGATGAGCTCGGCTAAAAAATATTTTAGTCCGGATGAAGAAGCTGCACCTAAAAGTGCCATTCCTGTTGCAAAGATAAATTCCTCATCCATTCTTACTTATTCGGCGAATGAACCCAGATTGATATGGTTTGGTCATTCAACCTTTCTGCTTCAGATTGAAGGAAAGAATTTATTAATCGATCCGATGCTGGGTGATGTGCCTGCTCCCAAATCGTGGTTAGGCAAGCCGAGATTTAGCAAAGAGCTGCCTATTTCAATTGATGATTTACCCCAGCTGGATGCGGTGATTATTTCGCATGATCATTACGATCATCTGGATAAAGAATCCATCAAGCAAATTAAGGATAAGGTGAACGCATTTTACACACCGCTGGGAGTTTCAAAGCATTTAGTTAAATGGGGTGTTGCTGAAAACCTGATTCACGAATTGGATTGGTGGGAGCAAATTAATCTGGACAAGCTACAATTTACGTGTGCTCCGGCGCAGCATTTCTCCGGTCGTGGCGTTTCCGATAGTCAATCAACTTTGTGGTGTTCATGGATAATTGCATCCGATAGCACAAAAATATTCTTCAGTGGCGACAGCGGTTACAATTCGCACTTTGCGGAGATTGGAGAAAAGCACGGCCCATTTGACATTGCTCTTATGGAGTGCGGTCAGTACAACGAAAAATGGTCGGACATTCACATGTTCCCGGAGCAAAGTGTACAGGCAGCCATTGATGTAAAAGCAAAAGTTATGATGCCCATTCATTGGGGAGGATTTACACTAGCCGAACATTCATGGAAAGATCCAATTGACAGAGCAGTGTTGCAAGCAGCAGCCAGCAATGTTAAACTTGCAACACCTGGTATTGGCGAACCACTAATTATAGGCGCTGAGGATGTTTCTTCAACCACACAATGGTGGAAGCAGTATTAAGAATCAATTGAGGAAATTAGTTCTTACGCTTAAACAGATACGAATTTACACCAACTAGTAGTAGGTAGAAAATAGGTAAGTAGGGAGGTTTGAATTCCATTGGCAAAATACCAGCCGGAACATCCGGATGCATGTGTGTATAAATAGCAACTATCATCGTAACTACAACCGCCAGATGGCTCAGGTTGAAAAGACTCCTCCTTCCTCCATCGCTTAAGCTATTGCCTCGGAAAGCCAGAAAGAGTAAAGCTAATCCGATAGCAGCTTCCCCAAATTTAACGACATACTGCATGCTATCCGGAAACGGAAACCTTGTTAATAATAAATGTTGGTAGATGAAGGTTTTAAACGGCTCTGTAAACTTGGCCAGGCCAGGAATGAGCATAAAGAAACCTAAAACTGCTGTCAATATTTTTACTGATTTTGTCATTACGCTGATTATTAAAAATTATACTGTAAAAGTACGATCAAGAATATTGGCCTAAATGGAGAATCAGTTCGTTAATGTGGACAATTAGTTCAATCCAACGACTTTGAGCGAAAGGCCGTTGGCGTTATTCCTTCGTGCTTTTTAAATATACGGGTAAAATACAGCGGGTCGTTATACCCAATTTCATAGGCTATCTCATTTATGGGCATATCGGAAATTTTCAAGAGCTCCCTCGCCTTCTCAAGTCTTTTATGGATGATGTAGTTTTTGGGGCTATCGTTGAATTCTTTTTTAAATTCTCGTTTGAAAGACGACAAACTAAGGTTGCTAAGCTGCGCCATTTCTTCAATAGACAAATCTGAGAATAGATGCTTGTTTACAACTTCCCTTAAATTGATTGTTTTAGGTGAATACAAATCAGTAATCAACTCCAGAACAGAATCTATGTTTTTGGTTTGAATCAATAACAACACAAGTTCTTTAATCTTTAGCTCCAACAAATCATCACTCACGAGCGAAGGGTTCTGAAAATAAAACTCCAATGATTCAATGAATTTTGTGATGATATCTTGCGGAATCAGGATCGGGCTATCTCTATGATGAACTTGTTTTTCAATAAGAGCAGGCAGTTCGTTGGTATAGATTTTCTTTAGAATTTCTGGATATAAATGAATGGCTATTACTTCCACTTTTTCCAACTCAACATTTTGCATCATATCTAAAAAGTAGGATCCACATCTTAGCAAAACAGCCTCCTTGCTTTTTATGGGCGAATCTCCTTCAGAAGACAAATAATTAAAACCTCCATCTTTAAAATACATGAAACACCCCTGATTTTGAAAGAGCGCCTGCATTCTGTATGGTGCCGTTATTATCGCCTTCTCAAGGACAGCTTTGTTGTGGTAATTAAAGGTTTTTCTATCCAACACCATCTTGTCTAGCTAATAAATTCATACTACATTACTTGAGCAAATAACTTTGCTGCCTACCCTTGCACATTTCCATTACAGTCCTTAAAGCTTCTCCAGTGCGGAAATAATCGCATCAGGTTCTGCTCTTTTTCGATAATCAGCATCCAGAAATGCATATTGAATAATGCCATTCTTATCAATCACATAAGTTGCTGCCAGAGGCAATTCATTACTTTCATCGCCATTGTAGCTGTGCAAATCGAATCCTTTTTGGTACACGTCTGCCACTTCTTTCATAAGTTGAAAGACGACACCATACTCCTTTGCAACTGTATTCCCAACATCACTCAATACCTCAAATTCCAGATTGTGTTTTTCAGATGTGCTTAATGACTTATCAGGCAACTCTGGTGTAAGAGCCAACAACGAAGCTCCTGCCTTGTGAAAGTCGGGTAGCCGTTCTTGCAAATGATGCAGGTTTATATTACAGTAAGGACACCACCCACCTCTGTACCAGGTAAGGATTACCGGACCTTTCTTTAGCTCATCAGACAAAGTAAGGGTTTCTCCCTTTTGGTTGATCAATGAAAAATCGGGAGCTTTATCTCCAATATTTAGTGCTTTTTCGAGTATGCCTGAATTGGCAACTGTTGTTATACCCTCGTCATATAAATCAGCGATTGCCTTAGGTTTCGATTTCACAAACTCACTTCGGCGTATTGCCAGCAAAGAATCCAAAGTCCCTGAAGCTGCCTGATGATCATTGTCATTCATTACCTGTTCTTTTTTATCCATCGTTTCGGATTTATTGGTATTCTTGTTTTTTACCTGGCAGCCAGCCATTAATAAAATGACTAGTATTGCTGCTATTCCATTTCTATTCATCATGCTATATTGTTAAAATTTTTTCGTCGCCTTTGAGATAGCCAGTAAGTGGTACCCCCATATATTTTAAATCTATGCCAAGATTATTGAGTGTATCAACAACCTCAAACTCTTCGGCACATGCCAAACAACCTTCTATTGTTACACCAGCATCCAACAGCTTCTTTACAATTCCCTGAACTTCGGCATCTTTACCTATTAGTTTGGCTGAAGCACCCCATACGATGACGTTCATTTCTTTCCACAAACCTTTTTTAAGTGCGTTTACAGCATACATGGCAATCATGTGCGAGATGGTTCCCTTATTAGTTGTTGTCCAAAGAATGTTTAGTTTATCCATTATTATAAAAATTTTAAACTCTAGCCCAAGATACCTGAACACATGAGTTCATTCGCTCTATAAAGATTTATATCTGATATATTGTTTAGCCCAAACTTGCGACAATGTGTGCTTTTTTATTCTTTATCCAGTCAAATACTTCAAACACCTTATTCTCTGCGGGCTTAACAATTTGATGTATACAATTGCACTCATTCTCAACATTTATTTTTTGCCACATAACAGTTAGCTCTGCTTTACAAAAGATGAGTTTTTCAACCTCAACTAACTTTCTATCGCGATCATCTCTGTTGTGTGCGCTTTAAATGTGTACATCCTATATGTTTTTCAAATTGTTTATTAAAAGTTACATCGGCAAAAATAGCAAGTGTTTAACCAAACGAAATGGACAAATAGTTCTGACGTATGGATTATTGGGTCAAATAACTTTTATACCCGATTAATTCAGACCCACTATCACTGCAGTGAAATAAACCTGTAGATGTTAACTGATGATTTATATTATTTTTACCCTCTTATAAAAACCAAAGTAATGCAAAAGTATATCAGCTTATTTATTGCAGGATTATTCCTTTTTTCATCTTGCCAAAGCATTGAACAAAAAGCCCATAAAATACATAATGATGTATTCACCATTGACTCGCATACCGATACGCCCCTAAAGTTTTTTAATGCGGATTATGATTTAGGAATTGAAAACGATGGCAGGAAAGGTGAAGGCAAAATTGACATTCCGCGTATGGAGAAAGGTGGATTAGATGCTGTGTTTTTTGCCGTATTTATTGGTCAGGGTACTCGAGATAGCATTGGACATGCCGAAGCATTTACGAAAGCCGAACAGATTTTTGAGGCCACCCACAAGGCTGTTGAACCATATACCGACAAAGCAGAAATTGCCACCACACCCGAGCAAGGATATGCCCTGGAAAAGGAAGGCAAGCGAGCCATCTATTTTGGAATTGAAAACGGTTATCCAATTGGAAAGGATATTGATAATATTGACCACTTCTATGAACTAGGAGCAAGATACATTACCATCGTTCACTCCAGGAATAACGATATTTCAGATTCATCTACAGACAAAAAAGGCCCGGAATACAATGGCTTGTCGGCTTTTGGTGAAAAGGTTATTGAAAGGATGAATCAATTGGGAATTATGATTGATGTTTCCCATGCATCTGACTCTGCTTTTTACGATGTGCTTGCTTTGAGTGATGCTCCGGTTATCGCATCGCATTCATGTGCACGGGCGTTGCGCAATCATCCAAGAAATTTAAGCGATGATATGTTGAAAGCCTTAGCACAAAATGGCGGGGTGGTGCAAATGTGCATTTTAAGCGATTATGTAAAGGAGTTGGAACAAAGCCCCGAAAGAGATAGCGCCAGAGTGGCTTTTAGAAAAAAGCATTCGAACTGGGCTAACTACACCGAGAAAGAACGCAAGCAAGGTTTGAAAGATTGGTATCAGCTGGATGTAGATTACCCGCCTGTATTGGCAACTGTTTCCGATGCCGTTGACCATATTGATCATATGGTTAAAGTGGCTGGAATTGATCATGTGGGAATAGGAACAGACTTTGATGGAGGTGGCGGTCTTGAGGATTGTTTTGATGCCTCAGAACTTGGTAACATAACGCTGGAACTAGTCAAGCGTGGCTATACCAAAGAGGAAATTCGTAAGATTTGGGGTGGGAACTTTATGCGGGTATTTAAAGAGGTTGCAGAGCTGTAATTTACTTTTAATTCATTAAGCATGAGCAAACCCATTGAATCACTTTCAAAAACAGAAGCCAGAAAGCTTGTGCTGCATTCGCAACAACTTCCTCCAGTAAAGCAAAAAGGGAGCGCTCTTGATGCAAGCCTCGCTGCAATAGAGAATTTGGGTTATGTTCAGATCGATACCATCTCGGTGATTCAGCGCGCGCACCATCATACTTTTTGGAGTAGAAACCCCCGATACAAAATCGAACACCTCGATGAACTGGTAGCCAAAAAACAGGTTTTTGAATACTGGTCTCATGCCGCAGCATTTCTTCCCATGTGCGATTACCGATATAGTTTACCGCAAAAGTTAGCCATTAAAAATGGCCAACAAGATCACTGGTACGAGCGTGATGAAAAACTAATGAATTCAATTCTTGCACGCATTCATGCTGAAGGTCCATTAATGGCTAAAGACTTTGATGGCGAAGATAAGTTTGTTGGTGAATGGCGTAGCAAGCCAGCGAAACGTGCCCTTGAATATTTATTCATGCAAGGTGATTTAATGATTCCTCGCCGAAATAACTTTCACAAAGTTTATGATTTAACAGAACGGGTGCTTCCTGACGGAGTTGACATTTCCATGCCTACCGAAAAGGAATTTATACGTTTTTTAATAACCAGCTACCTAAAAGCAAACGGGCTAGGTCAAGCCAGCGAAATATGTTATTTGCGGAAGAATGTAAAACCGTTGGTTGTTACTATTCTGCGAGAAATGACAGCTCAAGGGGAATTGATCCAGATTAAGGTTGACGAAGATTCTTATTTCACTTTACCTGCCTCTCTTAAACTTTTGAATAAACCTTTATCTAAAAGCAAACTCAAAATATTATCACCATTCGATAATTTGCTTATTCAGCGAAAGCGAACCAAAGCATTGTTTGATTTTGATTATTTGATTGAGTGCTATGTTCCGGCGGCAAAACGAAAGTATGGCTATTTTGTACTTCCAATTTTATGGGATGGAAAACTGCTTGCCCGAATGGATTGCAAAGCTGACCGAAAAACAGCTGTGCTACATATTTACAATCTGGTCTTGGAACCCAGCCTCAAAAAAACAGAAGCGTTTGCTCAAGCACTTCGCAAAGAGCTGGAAGCATTCATGGAATTTAATCATTGTACAAAAGTTGAGATTCATAAAACTGATCCAATCAATTTCAAGTCAATATTTGAATTGATCTTGAATAAATCTGGAGATTAAGATTTGTATCTTAGAGAAAATTCGACTATTGGAACAGTCATCTAATACCATATATAGCATAGAAGAAATTGCAACTACCGAGGAATGCTAGGTAGTTCAGATGGAAGAAAACGGAAAATAACACACACAAATTTCTTTTTCCTAATTTTGTACTATGAATAATCTTGAGATTCGGACAGTTGATGTCGTTCAATATATAACACCTTTGCGTGAGGGAGGATCGCTTCCGGCCATAGTAAAGGCAGATGATGAATTCCGATATGTTATAAAATTCCGAGGTGCAGGCCAAGGCAAAAGTGTGTTGATTTCGGAACTGCTTGGCGGCGAGCTGGCCAGGGCTATGAATTTAAATGTGCCGGAACTTGTATTCATGAACCTCGACGATTCCTTTGGTAAAACCGAGCCTGATGAAGAAATTCAGGACTTGCTTAACTTTAGCGTTGGACTTAACCTTGGTCTACATTATTTATCAGGTTCAATTACTTACGATCCGATCACTTCAATTGCCGATTCTATCTCTGCATCCAAAGTGGTTTTATTGGATAGTATAATTTCAAATATTGACCGAACCGCAAAAAACACAAATCTGCTAAACTGGAATGAGGAACTCTGGTTGATCGATCATGGTTCAAGCTTTTACTTTCATCATAACTGGCCAACATGGAGAGATCATTTAAATAGAACTTTCCCAATGGTCAAAGACCATGTACTTTTGAGAAGAGCAAAGCATTTACATGAAGCCTCAAAAGAAATTCAAGAAAAAATCACGCCTGATTTAATTGAACAGATTGTAGCCAAAATTCCGGAGGAGTGGTTATTTACCGAAGGTGATCCTTTATCAGCTGAAGAAAAAAGAAATGCCTACACCGAGTTTTTGCAAACCAGACTTTCAAAGATTGATACACTAGCGAAGGAGGCTGAAGATGCAAGATAAGGTAACATACGAATTTGCAATCATTAGAGTGGTGCCTCGCGTTGAGCGTGAAGAATTCTTCAATGTGGGTGTTATTCTATTCTCGAAAAGGAAGAAGTTTTTGGGTGTGAAATATCACATTGATAAAACCAAGCTGGAAGCTTTCTCCAATGAACTGGAATTTGATCTTATTGAAAGCTATCTGAAATCGTGGGAAGACATTTGTGAAGGTGCACCCAAAGGAGGACCAATCGGAGAATTTGAATTATCTGATCGCTTCCGCTGGCTAGCGGCTACACGAAGCACCATCATTCAAAGCTCCAAAACCCATCCCGGATTATGTGCTGATCCTGAAAAGGAATTGGAAGATATTTTTGAGAAGTACGTTTTATAATCAAAGTTTACAAATCGTCCACAATACTTAACAACACTGGAACCAATGATTCTCCTAATTTAATTGAACGTTCTGCTGACCAACCATAATTTTCATCAGGAATATTATCGTTTTGTTTGAACGGCATTTCCAATGTTTGGCTCAAGCATTTGAATTCCTCACCCAGGGCTTTAGAGCAAATCATCAGATTCGCTTTGCCTGGTTCGTTCTTTGGGTAGCCATATTCTTTCTGCATATCAGGATTAAAAGCAATCCATTTATCAATAAAGCTATCGGTAAGATTACTTAGCTTTTCATTCCATGATGGAATTCCTTCGATGCCTGAAATGAAATTGTATGGTAAGCCCTCGTCACCATGAACATCCAGATTGAAATCCATTCCTATTTCTTTCATCTTAGCTTTTACATAAAATACTTCAGGACTATTTTCAATGCTTGGCGTTGCCCACTCGCGGTTGAAGTTTATGCCTTTAGCATTTACTCGTAAGTTACCGGCAATACTTCCATCCACATTCATGTTAGGAACCATGTATAAGTTGGCCTTCTTCAATAAAGCTACCGACGCAGCATTTTCTTCATCCAATATTCGATCAATTAAACCTAACATAAACCACTCAGCCATACTTTCGCCAGGATGCTGACGGGCAATGATCCACAAATTTTTCTTTTTTGGATCATCATCACCAATGCGCAAAAAATCGATTGCTCGCCCTTGAGTGGTTTCGCCTAACACCTCTAACTTGCAAAGCGGAGATAATTGCGCTTCACTAATTAAATCGAGATGTTGTTCATAAGAGAAAGGCGCGAAATAGGCAAAATAAACGGTATCAAATTCTGGTGTAAAGTCAATACTCAAAACTCCATTCTCGTATGTTGTTGGAACCGTAAACCAAACCTCACGATCGTAGGAAGCACGTGCCTGATAGTTTGGCCAGCCTTCTGTGTAAGCAGCTTCACCCGCATTTAATATATTTAGCTTACATGCCTGATCTTTGGCGCCCTGCATTCGGAAGTAAAACCACTGAAGAAATTCTGAGTTTGTATCTTTTTCAATTTTTAACTGAATATTTTCGGGATTATCAAGAGAAACAACTTCAATGTTTCCGGCATCAAAGTTTGATGAAATATATAGACTCATAATTTTAGTTTTAATG